>NZ_CAUPMI010000022.1:0-38444 GCF_963512375.1 uncultured Anaerococcus sp. | reverse complement strand
TAAATTACAAGATTAATTATTTTTTGATTTTTTCTTGACATTTGATAGCTGGTCTCTCATGCTAATGAGAGCGATGATAACATTTATATTATACTTCAGCTATGTAGAAATTAATAATATATATTTTGCAAGGTAGGAAATCTTAGGAATCAAGTGAAGAATATTACTATAGTAAACTTCGTAGCTTAGAAAAAGTCCCATGCTGTTGAAGCTTAAGTAAAAACAAAATAACAAAACTTATTGGTCAGTACGTACAATAAGAAAACAAGAATTAAGAGGAGAAAAAAATCTCCTCTTTTTCTTACCTAATTCACATTAATTTAAGTTATTTAAATAAGTTTTTTCAGTCCACACCCATTGATAATAATCTTTACAAATAGATATAGCTATGACCATAGTTTAAAAGAACCTGGGGATTGGCTTATATAATTTTTGTAGGAAGGTAGCTAATGCCGATGTAGATACAGAACCCTTTATATAGAAAACCATGAGTTCTCTCACTTCGTTCGAGAAGGGAGTGTTATGCTGTAAGTATTACCGATGTATGTATATTTCCCTTTATATATATGCTGGTGATGTCCTCCACGTGCCGGACGGGCTGGCCTCCAGGATCCGACGGGCTTGTATCACGTTCGTTCGAGAAGGGTGCGTGCTGTTTATGTATTGGCTATGTTGGGATATTTCTATTTCTTACCTCTATTTACATATAAATAGCATATTAAAACAACTAATAGCTAGTCCACACCCGTTGATAATAATAATCTTTATAAATATAATTACACTTAATCAAAGACTTATGATCAAAAGTGTAGGAATCTATTAGATAGAAATTTAGAATATTGAAGTAACACAAAATCATGGTAAAGTAGGAATAAGTAAAAATAAACTATAAGACAAAGACCCACAGAAGAACTGGTATTGGTTAACTAGTATTCATCGCACCATGTCTAGGTATCCTAAAGCCGACGGCACCTCATCAAGCCGGTGGGGCTGGCCCTTCTTGAGCGGTGCTTGTCTCCACGAGCCGCGGGGGCTGTCCTCTACGAGTCGGACGGGCTAGTTTTCATACAAAAGAACCCAAGCTACAGCTTAATTAATAAAAATTAATTAAATAAAACCTTATTGGTCAGTACGTACAATAAGCAAACAAGAATTAAGAGGAGATAAATTTCTCCTCTTTTTCTTATCTAATTCACAGTAATTTAAGGTATTTAAATAAGTTTTAGTCAGTCCACACCCATTGATAATAATAATCTTTACAAATAGATATAAACTTAATCAATGTCTTAGGATCAAAAGTGTAGAGTTCTATGAGATAGATATTTAAATCATTGAATTAACATAAATCATGGTAAAGTAAGAATGAGTTAAAATAAAATATAAGGTAAAGACCCAGATAACAGCTGGCATCGGTTCTCTAGTATTCATTCCATCTGGTCTATCAATCAAACACGGGTGTCTAAAAGCTTAGGATTGTATCATTAATACGGTATAAAAATCTCAAATATATGCTTAGCAAGTTCAAGTAGATTGAATTTTAAGGATTTTAAGGTATTATAATAATAACCATGATATCACAAATTAAAGGAATGGTTTCGACCAATAAAAAGACGAGCGGCAGGCTCGTCTTTTTATACTATAGGCTAGTTATCATTTTAAAATCAAGCTTCGCTTGACCACTTCGTGGAGAGTCTTCTACGAGCCAGACAGGCTTGCCTTATCTAGCCATTTACAAATATAGTGACCACTCCTTAATTAGCCGGAGGGGCTTGCTAGTTGTTGCGATAGACACAATGATATCACAAATTACTCGCATGATTTCACCTCCTCTCATGCTAATGAGACTGATGATAACACTCTTACTATACTTCATTTAATGGGAAAATAGTACCTAATATATTTGATTTCTGAAAGAAATATATTGCAATGTCAATTAGAATATGATCCACAGTTACTATTGAAAATTGGTCCACATATAATAAAAGTGACCAAATTAGCTCCTTCCCTTAGGGGAGGGACATTTTATATATATTATTAATAGCAAGAATAGGAAAATAACCTAGGTTGTGAATAGTTTAGGTTTATATCCGATGGGGCCACAAAGCACGATATTCTAAACACCTTTAGTTCTGGCCAAACATCTGCCTTTGTTATCTCATTTATGCTTGCTATGAATAAATTCTACGCAGGCGATGATGATCAATTAGGATTCTTATTGATTTATGACCCAGTGCAAACTATGGATGATATAAATATGGCTTCTCTTGTGGAACTTCTAAGAAATGAATTTGATGATAAGCAGATAATTCTTTCTACCCATGAGCTTGAAAAAGAGAATTATATTTTGTATAAGTTTTATAAATATGGGAAAATTGGACAATCTTTTAATGTGAAGGGTGAGCTTTATAGTTGCTGAGAGTAATGGAGTAGATATTGAAGCTTAATTAGAAATAACTATAAAAACTTAGTAGCTATTAATCTTTGCAATCATGTTTGTTTAGTTATTAAATGGTTTATTTTTTGATAGAACCATGCTAATAAATTGGTATTATGTGAATATATTATTATGATTTTTCTTGAATACTAATATAATAGGTGTATAGTGTGTATAAACATATCGTGTATATTTTTAGGGGGTACTTATGGAGACCGTAAGAAAAAATATTACTTTATCTAGAAATCAAGCAGAGGAAATAGAAAGATTTACTAGATTAAATGGTTTGTCATTTTCAGAGTTTTTAAGAGATGCGGCTATTAAGGAAATAAGAAGGAGAAATGATCAAGATTTACTCGATTATTTGAGAGAAAATACTGACTTTGTTTCTGATTTAGAACAAAAAGAGATCGATAAATTAAATTTAGATGATTTTAAAGAAGAAGACTTTAGAGAATTAAGTATCGATGAAATCTTACGAGGTTAAATATCATAAAAAAGCTATAAAATTTATGAAAAAACATAAGGAATACGGTTTGAGATTTTATAAGGCTTTTGATGAATTAAAGGAAAATTATCCAATAAATATTAATAAATATGATATAAGAAAAATACAAGGAGAAAAGAAAAATTATTTGTTTAGGCTCAGAATAGGCGATTATAGAGCTATTTTTGAATTGAAAAATAATGAAATAAATATAATATATGTTTTGCTTATAGATACTAGGGGAGATGTATATAAGTAGAGCTCTTAATGCATGAGTCCAATTTAATACTTTGTTTAAAACTCTTGTTTGGGGAAAAGAATAACTAATCAGGAGTTTTTTATTTTTTGAATAGTTTATATGATGGATACCAGAAATCTGTTGTAAATGTCAACTATAAAAATGGTACATAGTTATTATAGAAAAGTGGTCCACTTATAGTGAAAAATTGATCAAATATCAATTTCCCCTAGGGGAATGGCAGTTTGCATATATCATTGTAAGTGATTATGTATAGTGAGAAGAGGAGAAAATTCTCTTCTTTTTCTTACTTTTATTCATATTATTATACAATGTTACATGAACTAACAACTAGTCCAAACCCATTGATAATAATAATCTTTATAAATTGATGCGTATATGAATTACAGTATAAAAATAATCTGAGGGGTGAATTATATATTATTTGTAGGAATATAGTTAATGCCGATGTAGGGACAGATCCCTTTATAGACAAAACCATGAGGTCCTCTTAGAGCCGGACGGGGTCTCAACGAGGCGACGGCCTAGTCTCCTCACATACGTTCGAGAAGGGAGTTGTGTAGATTTACTAGGCTTTTGTTCATAGTGTAGCTTTTCATCTTGGCGGTTCTAATAGGATAGTCTCATTGAGCCGACGGGCTGGTCTCTGTCATACATGGGGCTTTTGCTGATTATTTTTCATTTTTATTTATTACTGGTATTTTCCAACAAATTATAGTATTTCAAGCAATTTTGTGATATAATGTTTATATATCATATATTATGTTAAGAAAGGAAAGCGATGAAGAATAAAACTAGGGATTTATTATTTTTTGTTATAGCTATTATAATTTTTTATGCTTTACTTTTTTCTCTTGGTTTTACCTGTCCTATCAAGGCTGTGACTGGGATTTCTTGTCCAGGTTGTGGGATGACTAGGGCTTATCTTTCCCTACTTAGGCTAAGGCCTGATTTGGCTTTTTCCTACCATCCGCTCTTTCCTATTCCAGCTATTTTCTTACTTGCTTATATTTTTAGAAAGCACTTATCTGAAAAATTTAAGAAAATTGGGATGATTCTTGTCCTTGTTTTATTTTTTCTGGTCTACCTAGTAAGAATGGCTGATCCTAGTGATGATATTGTTGTTTGTAGGCCTAAGGATTCTATAATTTATAGGGCTTATGAGTATGTTATCAAAAAATAAAAGGAGTTATGATGTTTTGTAAAAATTGTGGGGCTGAGATTAAGCAGGGGGCTAATTTCTGTACCCAATGCGGGAGCCCAATTGACAAGGAGAAAATTCGAAGGGAAAATCCTTTGCTAAATTTAGACCTTGATGAAAAAAAGGAAGAACTTGCCGAAAAATTTGAAGATTTTAGGGATGATTTCGAAGATAAGCTAGAAGAAGTTGGCGAAAAAATCGAGGATTCTACAGAAGAATTTAGGCAAAAGGCCAAGGATAAGGCTTATGAGGCCTCTGATAGGCTTGAAGATATCGTTGATGATATCAGGGATGATTATCAGGCTGATAAGGATTTCTTTGCAGGGTCTAAAGATGAGGTTAGACAGCCGATTGATTATCTTGAAGATGAAGAGAGAGTTAATCCAGCTAATTTTGCTGGTCAAAATGTAAATACAAGCCAGCATGAGGCTAGTATTGAGCTTAAGCCAAGCGGACTTGTCAAGGCCGTTTCCCTTTTTGGAATGGGAGCGACAGCTGTTGGTGCTATAATTTTTGTCGTTGACCTAATTAGGTTACTTGTTTTTGCTATAGGAGGTATTTTCTAATGTTAGGCTTAGGATTTATTATTTCAATGATTTTTAATATTTTGGCCAATGTCCTTTCTATAGTTTCTGTAGTGTTTTTTGCCTATAGTTTGTTTACAGTGGCTAGAGGCTGGAATAAGACTGATAACCAAGACCTTTTCAACCTTACTGTCATAAGCGGTGGATTTTTGATCCTTGTTAGGATTTTCGACCTAATTATTAGAAAGGCTACTTCTTATGGATTTTTCTTTAGACCTGTTTTAAGCCTATTACTTGTATTTTTGGCTATCTTGGTGCCTGTACTTATCTATGTTCTAGCCAAATCAGCTGGGGATGTAATCTATGAAGATGGGTATTTTAACAAGCTTAGCGATACTGAATTCTTAAAAGCAGAGCTTGCTGCAGCCTTTGGTCTCTTTATGGGTGCTATTGGAAATATAGGTTCTAAAGTTTCTAAAAATGCTGAAGCTAAGAGAGAGAAGAATGCTTACAAGGCTAATAATCAGACAGCTAATGATTACAATGCCTATAAATATACACAAGATGCGGGAGATTTTCACGGAATGCTTAAGGAAAATAGATCATTACTATTATATATATTATTAAATATTGTTACATGCGGATTATATAGTTTCTATTTTGTCCACACTGTATCTAAAGATGTAAATATCGCCTGTGCAGGTGATGGAGAAAATACTGCTGGTTTGTTAAAATATATTATTTTATCGGTCCTAACTTGTGGTATTTACAGTATCTATTGGGATTATGCCCTAGCTAATAGGACTGCTGCCAATGGTCACAGATATGGCTACCATATCCAAGAAAATGGTTCGACTGTTCTTTTATGGATGCTTTTAGGATGGTGGATATGCGGACTTGGTTATTTTGTAGCTAGAAATATAACTATCAAAAATGTAAACTCAGTTTGTAGGGGTTACAACAACCAAAATCCAATATATTAAAATTTAAAGGTCTTGTTTGTGATTTATAATCATGAGCAGGGCTTTTTTTATATTTGCATTTATTTATAATTTTTCTTTACGCAGGTATAATGAAAAAGTAAATTTGTTAAAGAAAATTAGGAGTTATGTTTTGAAAAAATTTGGAAATATGGCCTTTGACAAGAAGACTATGAAGGAAAATGTGCCTTATCCAGTTTATCTAAAGTGGAAAGAGGCTGCAAGGGGCAATGCCAATCTTGACAGGGAGACTGCTGATTCTATAGCCCATGCCATGAAGGCCTGGGCAATATCTAAGGGAGCGACCTCCTACACCCATTGGTTTCAACCCCTAAATGGCAAGACAGCTACAAAGAAGACCGCCTTTTTGAATAGGGATGATAAGCATAATCCAATTTATAGGTTTTCTGGTAAGGAGCTGATCAAGGGAGAGCCTGATGCTTCATCTTTTCCATCTGGGGGCATGCGTTCAACTTTTGAGGCTAGGGGATATACATATTGGGATTTGACAGCTAATTCCTTTATTCTGGATAAGGTCTTATACATACCATCGGTTTTCGTTTCCTTTTATGGGGAAAAGCTAGATAAGAAGCTGCCCCTAATCGAGTCAATGAATATGGTAAGCTGTGAAGCTGCTAGGATTTGCAATCTTTTCCTAAAGGATGAAAAGACCTACAGGGTCAAGCCAAAGCTGGGCCTTGAGCAGGAATTTTATCTGATAGATAAGAAATATTTTGATAAGAGGATTGATCTTGAATATTCAGGTATGACCCTAATTGGGTCTGAGCCAATGGTTGAAAAAGAGCTTGTTTCTCATTATTTGGGGGCTATTCCTCAAAGGGTCAATGATTTTTATGAAGATGTAAATAGCCAGCTTTACGACCTAGGTATCTATATGGAAGCTGAACACAATGAGGTGGGACCTAATCAATTTGAGATAGCGATAATGTTTGAAAATGCCAATATTTCTGTGGATAATAATCAGCTTTTGATGTATATTTTGGAAAAAACTGCCCTCAAGCACGACTTGGTTTGTCTTTTAAAGGAGAAGCCTTTTAAGAATATGGCAGGATCAGGCAAGCACAATAATTATTCCCTTGCCACAAATTATGGGAAAAACCTATTTTCTCCAGGCAAGGACCCAAAAAACAACATGACCTTTCTCTTATTTTTGGCAGCTATGATAGAAGTATGCAACCAGCATCAAAAGCTAATTAGGATAGCCTCATCATCTGTCACCAACGACTACAGGTTAGGCGGCGATGAGGCCCCACCAGCCATACTTTCTGTCTTTGTGGGCCTTGACTTAGAGGAAATCCTAAAGGCTATAGCCAGGGGAGATTTTGAGGGCCAAGTCCCATCCAACAAGGTCAAAATCCCTCATCTAGGAGAGCTAAAAACCGATTCATCCGACAGAAATAGGACCTCGCCAATAGCCTTTACCGGCAATAAATTTGAATTTAGGATGCTGGGATCGTCCAAGTCTGCAGCAGACCTAAATACAGTCTTAAATATAGCCATGGCTGAAGCCCTCAAGAAAATCGCCGATAGGCTAGAAAAGGTCGACCAAGAATTGCGAAAAGAAGAGGCTTATGCCATAATCAGGGAAATATATGAAGCTAATAAGAGGATTTTATTCCAGGGTGATGGCTATTCACAAGAATGGAAAAAAGAAGCTAGTGACCGTGGCCTTGATAATTATCCAAGCTTCCTAGAAGCTCTAAAGGCTGCCAAGGAAGATGGGGCCTACGATCTATTTGAAAGGGCGGGAATCTTTACAGGCAAGGAAATTGAATCAATAATTAATGTCGAATTTGAAGATGTGATTAATTTCTTCTCTTCTCAGCTAGAGATTTTAAATAATATGATTCAACAAGAAATCCTCCCATCTGCCATGAGGGAAATCAAGGAAATTAGGGATTACCTGGCCTTTGTGGACAATGACAGGCTTAAGGCAAGGGCTAATAAGATTAACGAAGAAGTCGGTGACCTTCTAGATTATAGCGAAAAAATCCTTCAAATCCTAGAAAAAACTGAATCTATAAAAGATAGAGAAGACAAGGCTTTTTATTTGCAAAATCAAACAAGGAGCCTAGCAGAAAAGATAAGAGAAATCTCAGATTGCCTGGAAAAACTAATATCAAGAGAAAATTACTCCATGCCAAATTATGTGGACATGCTAAAATCCTTATAAAAAAGGCGAGCAAAATGCTCGTCTTTTTAAGTATTTACTCATAGGTCACTTTCTTGCCTAGGCCAAGCCTTCCTAAGATTATGCCAAGGATGAAGCATATTAGGGAAGGGATGAACCAGGTGAAGCCGAAGTTTGCTAAAGGTAGGCTTTTTATAAGGTCTACAAGGCCTATGAGTCCGAATTTTTTGCCAAAAGTTTCTATGACAGCTGTTATTATTACCGCTGTAACCATGAGGATGTAGGCCATGTTGTAAGGAACTTTTTTGTCAAAAATCATATAAAAGGCCAGGCAAATTATGATCGGATAGCCGATATTTAGGACAGGGGCGGCAAGATTTATTATAGCATCCACACCTAAAGATGAGATGAGAAAGCTTGCTAGGGTTACAAAGATTGCTGTATAAAGGTATTTTATCTTGCCATTTGTTAAGTTTTCGATAAAATTACCAGCTGATGAGGTAAGGCCAATGGCTGTAGTGAGGCAGGCCAAGCTTACTGAAATGCTTATAGCTAATTTGCCGAAATTTCCTAGGACCATGTATACTAGTTTTATTAGGATTTCTACACGGGAGTCGGCTTGGGAGAAAATTCCACTAGCACTTGCCCCTAGATAGGTTAGGCCTCCGTAGACTAGGGCTAGAAAGACTGAAGCCACACAGCCTACAGCTATGATAAAAGACATTTTTTCCTTTTGATTAGTCTTGCCATAGCCCTTCCTTATCATGTCTGTTACGACAATACCAGTAAAAAGCGGAGAGGCAAAGGCATCGATTGTTTGGTAACCCTCGTAGAATCCTTTGACGAAAAATCCATCCTTAACATCGCTAGGAACCGCTGCTCCTATTGGGCTAATAATAGCCTTTACTATTAGTACAAATAGGAAAAATAGGAGGAAGGGTGTTATGTATTTGCCAATGATGTTTACAACGCTGCTTTCCCTAAAGGAAAGGATAAAGGTGATGGCAAAAAATCCCAAGGTCACTATCCAAATAGGTAGGTTTGGGAAAAAGGTCTTAAAGCCTACCTCATAGGTTGTGGCTGCTGTCCTAGGGATGGCAAAGGCAGGGCCAATGCAGATGATAGATGCTATGGTTAAAATATTAGAAAAGTTGGGTCCTACTCGCTTACCGATATCAACAGCTCGCCCTCCGGCAAAGGCTGTCATGATGACTGCGAAGATCGGAATTACAGGGTCTGCTAGCAAAAATCCGACCATGGTGGAAGCCCATCCATCTCCAGTAATGACACCCAAATAGGGTGGAAAAATTAAATTGCCCGCACCAAAAAATATAGCGAAGAGGGCAAGTCCGCTAATAAGTATGTCTTTATTTTTCTTGTTCAAAATTGTCTCCTTGTAATTAATTCAGAAAATTATTATACCTTAGCTTTTAAAAATTCAAAAAAATGTTTATTTTTTAATTATTGGGGGATATAGATTTATTAGTATCTTGAAAATCAGGATATACATGATATAATAATTCTAAGAGATGCATAAACTCTTCCCACAAAAAATGCCCTTAAGCAAAGCTTGAGGAATAAGATATGTTACTATTCTCTATGAGAATCAAAAAGGCAGTAGTTCGCACCTACTGCCTTTTTGCTTTACTTGTTTTTGCTTTTATTAGTATATAAATTAATAAAATAGTTATTATAGAAGATTTTTGTTTCGAGCTAAAGCCCGACCACTCCGTGGAGAGTCCTCCTAGAGCCGGACGGGCTTGCTCCTTATCTCGAGCTTGTCGAGAGATCTATTAGTTCTGCTTGTCTACTGGATTTACTATGAACAACTATTAGCTTAGCTTATTTTCTCTTTTTGTAAATTTATGGATTGTCGTTCTTAGTTTGTTGTTGACTACTTAGTGTTTCTAATAGGCATCTCCACGTTGGTCGATGCAAGGGATTTGGTGGGCCTTTAAGCTTGTTTCCTGGAGCCGACGGGCTTGTCGCTACGCTCGACCACTCCGTGGAGGGTCCTCTATGAGCCGGACGGGCTTGGCTTTGCTTCTCTCAACTTCGCTCTAGATGAAGTTTGCAAGGTGTCTTTATTCTAGATGGTTTTATAATTTTTTATAGCAAAAACTCCTACAGCTTTAAGCCATAGGAGTTTGCTTTTTTATTTTATAAAATTTTCTTTCTCAATAAAGACTGGCATGCCGTCTTGGTAGGTCTGGGCTATTTCTCCTTGGATTAGTGGGAGGCAATAGTTTATCATTTTTTCTTCTAGGATTTTTTTATCTCCTAGCCAATCTACTGGAATCATCATTTCTCTGTTGGCTATTTCTGATGGTTTGACTTCGGTATAGGTGACTTGGTAAGTGTCTTTATTTTCTCTTTTTAGGACTGGGACTAGGTTGGTGTGGTCTATTCCTAGCTCTGTTGCCCTATAGCCTAGTTTGTAGGCTTCTTCTGCATCAGTCTTGCTTATTAGGGTGTTGGTCCTTTGGACTGTGTTTAGCTCAATTGCCCTGGATTTGACTTCTAGCCTTTCTCTAACCATGGTGGCTAGTCTTTCGCCTACTCCTGCCACTACTGGGTGGTTGAAGCCGTCCTTACTATTTGAAAATACTTCTTCGCTTAGCTTATCCTCTAGGTCCCTAAAGCCTTCAGCTAAGGCCACTATGAGGTTGCTTTCAGTCTTTAGTGCCTCTTTTATATCATCAAAGATATCATCTAAATATTTCTCATCTTCTGGTATATAGAGGAGGTTGACCTGGTCTTTTTTGGCCTTGTGGTTGGCTACAAGAGAGCTTGCTGCAAGCCAGCCTGCGTGGCGACCCATGATTTCCACAAAGGTCACGCTTTCTAGGTCATAGATATCGACATCTGTTCTGATTGTCCTGATTGTGGATGATATGTATTTGGCAGCTGATCCGTATCCTGGTGAGTGGTCCATGCCCATTAGGTCGTTATCTATTGTCTTAGGGCATCCTATTACATGGATGTCTTCGATTTTCTTATCAGCCATATATTTATTTAGCTTACTAACTGTATCCATGGAGTCGTTGCCACCAATATAGATAAAGAGGTCGATGGCATTTTTCTTTAGGACTTCAAAGATTTTACCATAGTCTGGGTGGTCTAGGTCATCTGATAATTTATACCTGCAAGAGCCAAGGATAGATGATGGCCTGGCCATAAGTTTTTTGCCGCAATTGTCCTTGGCAAATATTTCCTGGTCGACCTCATCTATATGTTCTTTGAGGATGCCTTCGATGCCGTTATTTGATAGGTAGATATGGTTAAAATCATTGTCTATGGCAGCTTCAATGGCACCTGCAAGAGATGAGTTTATTACTGATGTTGGTCCACCGGATTGGGCTATAATTAAATTCATTTATATCTCCTTAAATAAATATTCTTCTAGGTAGGCAGCTATCCCATCTTCGTCATTTGATAGGGTGATGTGGTCGGCGATTTCCTTGATATGATCTACTGCATTGCCCATGGCAACCCTTGTTCCGCCTATTTCAAACATGGTTACATCGTTCATTTCATCACCAAAGATTAGGATGTCATCTGTGTCTATGCCTAGGATTTTACAAGCTTCTAGGACTGAATTACCTTTTGATAGGCCAAGGGGCATGACTTCGTGGTAAAACCTCAATGATTGGACTTGGTAAGTCCTATCGCCAAATTTATCTATTAATTTTTGGCGAGGCTCGTCAATTTTATCAGGGTCTGCTGCAAAGAGGAACTTATTTGGTTCAAAATCAATGGTCTCTCTGATTGTTTTATCTTCCTTAAGAGGGACTCCTAGGTTCTCGGATTCCCAAGATGGATAATACTTGCTAGCATCATCTGTTATTATGTAATCTCCCTTTGGCACCATTAGCTCCAAGTCGAGATTTTTGGAAAATTCTAGGATTTCTTTGGCAAGACTTAAGTCCATTGGGTGGTTGGCTAGGATTTTCTTATCCTTATAATCATAGAGCATACCGCCATTAAAGGATGAGATAAGGCCGCCAAATTCGTCAAATTTGAGAGCTTTGGCTAGGGCATAAATCCCAGATGTAGGCCTGCCTGAGGCTATCATGACCTTGTGGCCTTCCTTACTTGCCCTGATTAGGGCCTTTTTTGTTCTTTCTGTAATTTGACTATTGCTATTTACAAGTGTCCCGTCAACATCAACTACTATTAGATTTGTCATTTTCTTCCTTTCTTTTCCTTACAAAATATTCTCTTCTAAATATAGGGCAATGCCGTCATCATCATTTGTCGGGCAAATATCATCGGCAAGATTTTTGATATAGTCACTAGCATTTGCCATGGCAATTCCAGTGCCTGCCATCTCTATCATGGTTTCATCGTTGATTTCATCGCCGAAGGCTAGGGTATCCTTGTGGTCAATTCCATAAAAGTCTGCTATTTCTAAAAGGCTCCTGCCCTTGTGAATGCCAACTGGCATGCAGTCTAGAAATTGGGGCATGGAATGGATTGGGTTTACCTTACCCTTAAATTTTTCTTCAAAATCGGACTTTACCTTTTCAATTAGACTAGGCTGTGCCGAAAATAAAAGTTTGTTTAGGTCAAAATCAAGCTTATCTACTAAATCTTCTATGATTTCTACTTCTAGCTTGTTTTTCTTTGAGAGAAAGTCTAGGTCGTAGGCGTCATCTTTTTCTGCAAGGATTTTATTATCGTGATAAATTAAATAATCAAGGCCAAGGCTTTTGCCATAGGCAATCATTTCTTTTACGACTTCTCTTGGTATGGTGTGGTTTATGATTGGCTTATCTTTGGCAAGGTCAAAGACTAGGGCGCCATTTGAGCTTGCCACAAGGCCGCCTTCATGCCTATCAAAAAGCTCTCTAGCGACCTTGATCGATCCGTAAAAGTCCCTGCCAGTGATGATTACAACCTTATGGCCGGCGTCAAGGACTTTTTCTATGCTTTCTTTATTTTTCTTGCTTATGGTATTTGTGCTTGTTAGTAGGGTCCCGTCTAGGTCTACTGCAATTAATTTTTTAGTCATATTATAGGCTAAAGAGCTCATCTCCTACTTCTACTTTATCAATTTCTACAATCTTTACATTTTTAATTGTTGGATTTGTTATAACTACTGGGGATTCAAGGCTATAGCCAGCTTCTTTTAGAGAAGCAAGGTCAAACTCTATAAGGAGGTCGCCTTTTTTGACCTCTTGGCCAGATTTTACATGGGCCTTAAAGCCTTTGCCTTCAAGCTCTACTGTTCCAATTCCCACATGGACTAGGACTTGAATTCCTCTTTTAGTTTCAACCCCAACAGCGTGCTTGCCGTGGGCAACCATTGTCACCTTGCCATCGCATGGGGCATAGACCTTGCCCTCATCGGCTATAATTAGGGCACCAGGGCCTACGATTTGTTCAGAAAAAATCAGGTCACGGCAATTTTTTATATCTGTAATTTGTCCCTTGATTGGGGCATAAAATATCTTGTCTTCTTTGGTAAATATGTTTTTGATATCGTCAATTATTGACATTAGCTCACCTCTTTTTATGTATGCAAAACTGTCTTTTAATCACTATACCACAAAAGAAGTCTTTGTTATCTTAATATGTATAAGTTAAAAAACTAGCAAATAAAAATTCGCTAGTTTTAAATAATTATTTATTTTCGTTTTCTACCCTTATATTTTCATCTAATAATTTTAGGTAGTAGTCTTTCGCCTTATCTATGCTAAAGATGGATGAATCCTTGAAAAAGGCCTTGATTTCATCGATTAGGGCCTTGGTTTTGGCATCTTCACCATATTTTTCCTTAAGGTCTGAGGCCTTTTCTAATTGGCCATTTATCTTGTGTATTAGGCCCATGGTTCTTGCTTCTCTGTCATTTTCTATTAAAAGTTCTCTTAGGGACCATTTGATATTATTTTCTGTAAGACCTGCCTTGTGTTGTACATTGACCTGATTATTTCTAAGGGCATCGATTACATCAAACATCTTTTGATTGTCAAAATTAGAAAAGAGGATGAAGTCAAAGTCGATATTTGCTTCTTCATCTATTACTTCCTTTTTGCTTTCATCAAAGCCCTCAAGGCCTAAAAGGTAGCCAACTAGGTGGTCTACTTCCTTTTCGTCTACTTCTATTATATTTACATCGTGAGAGTCACATATTGCTTTAAATTTATCAAAATCACTATTTAAGTGGGATTTGTAGTATAAAATATCTGCCATTTTTTCCTCATTTCTTTTATTAAATATATATAAATTATACTAATCATAAAATTTTGTTCAAATTCCAAAAAATGGGTATAAATTATTTAAGAACCTAGGAGGCTATATGACTGAAAGAGTAATAAATTTAGAAAAAAAACTAGTTAAGACTGATAAAATTTTAAGAAAGGCGCGACAGACTAGGGCTATTGTGATTAAAAGCCTACAGTCTATTGACAATAAATATGATTTTTCTGCAAGCTCTTGGCTTAGGGGCAATTTCCTCGGCAATTTTATAAGGGGATCAAAGATTGATAAGATGAATAAAAATATCGACAGGGTCCAAAAGTCTATGCTTAAACTTGAGGCTGACCTTATGGTTTATGATATTGATAATGACACAAATCTTGCAGGATTTCTAAGACTCCCATCAAAGATGAGCGAATCGGGAAAGGTGACTAATAAATTTACCGATATTGGCCTTAGGGCTTCGATGAGATTTAGGCAATTTGATGTGGTTGTAAGCCTTAGAAATTTGGAAACTCTTATAAAAAGGCTTGAAGAAATTAGACATGAACTTAAAAATGACCTTAAAGGATCTATGGGTTATTTGGGATAAAAAATGACTAGGCAAAAGTTAAACTTTCGCTTAGTCATTTTTTATGCAAAAATTTCTAAATTATTGTCAATTAGCTTATTTATGGCGTAGGCTACACCATTTTGTAGGTTAGACTTGGTGATGAATTTGGCGTGTTTTTTCAATTCATCGACTGAATTTGCCATTGCCACAGGAAAGCCAGTTTGCTCTAGCATTGGTATGTCGTTTTTCTCGTTGCCAATGGACATGATTTCATCAGGAGTGATATCTAACATCTCCGCCATAAGTTTTACGGCGTGGCCCTTGTTGGCCTTTTTGTTCATGACCTCTATGAGGAAGGGCGCGGTTTGGACTGCATAATAATCTTCATTAAGGGTCTTTAGTTTGTTTTTAAGGACCTTATTTATACTTGCTCTTGAGCCTAAAATTAGAAATCTACCGAAGTGCTTGTCTTTGGCTACTTTGTCGTAGTCAATCCTAGTTAATTTTAGCTGGTTGATTGCTGCATCCATTTGAGTATAAAAATTTGGCTCTTTGTGCCTTGAATAAAAGCCCACATCATCCATAGCGGATACTTCTACATCATAAGGAGTCATTAGGTCATCAAGTTTTTTAAGATCATCAA
Organism: uncultured Anaerococcus sp.; assembly: GCF_963512375.1. NCBI lineage: Bacteria > Bacillati > Bacillota > Tissierellia > Tissierellales > Peptoniphilaceae > Anaerococcus > uncultured Anaerococcus sp. The sequence continues at coordinate 23,010 of NZ_CAUPMI010000022.1, read as the reverse complement.
TAGTTTGGAAATTTCCGCCAATTGCTTTGCCGGTCGCATTATCAAAGATATATGAACCATTTTGGCAGACTGTAAAATGCCCCTTTCTATTTAGGCCTAGCCTTCTTATATATTTTTCCATTGAATGATATGGCCTACCGCTGGCTAGGGCTATATGGACTCCCATATCCCTTGCCCTATCGATTGCTTCTATGTTTTTTTTGCTGAGTCTTTTAAGTGGGGTGACAAGTGTACCGTCCACATCAATAGTAATTAATTTAATCATACTACTATTATACTATATTATTTTCTATTTAAGAGGTCTTCATACTCTGCAGGTGATTTTCTTATCCTTGCAGGGTCTTTAAAAAAGTCGGCTGCAAGCCTTTTAACTACAGGGCTTAGCATGATTATGGCGTAGAGGTTTGGTAGGGCCATTAAGGCATTTAGGATATTTGCAACAATCCAAACAAGGCCCAGGTCAACATTTGCACCAACAAAGACAAAGATTATATACAAAATCCTATAAGGAATTACAATCTTATCTCCAAAAAGATAGGTGAGGGCGGTTTCTCCATAATAAGCCCAACCCATGATGGTAGATAGGGCAAAAAGAGTTAGGCCAATACTTACTACATAAGACCCGTAATTTGTGGACTCTGCAAAGGCATTTGCCACAAGGCTAGAGGCATCAGAGCTTGATGTCCAGGAAATTTGGCTTGTTAGGATAACTAGGGCTGTCATGGTACAGATAATAATTGTATCTACAAAAACCTCGCTCATTCCCCAAAGCCCTTGGCGGCAAGGGTGGTCAGTAGAAGCGCTGGCATGGGCTATAGGTGAAGAACCAAGGCCTGCTTCGTTGGTAAAAACCCCCCTAGCAACACCAGATGAAATAACTTGCTTAACAGTAAGACCCACAAATGAACCTCCAAGGCTAGCTGGTGAAAAAGCTCCTAGGAAAATTGACTTGAAAGCCGGAATTATATAGGCCCTATTTAAAATCAAAAGATAAATAGAACCGAGTATATAAAGTAGGCTCATAAGAGGGACAAGCTTTGAGGTAACCTTGCTTATTGAAGAGATCCCTCCAACAATTACAAAGCCAACAATAATAGCCAAGATAAGGCCTGTAATAAGAGGATTGATATTATAATTACTCTTAAGGACACCTGCTATAGCGTTTGATTGGGTAGAATTACCTATACCAAAAACAGCAATACCAGCAAAAAGAGCGAAAGTTTTGGCAAGGCCATTCTTTCCTAGACCATTTTTAATGTAATACATAGGTCCACCCACAAAGCGTCCGTCCTTATTTTCCCTAAAGGCAAGGGCAAGGCTTACCTCGGAAAATTTGGTAGCCATACCAAAAATAGCGGCCACCCACATCCAAAAGATAGCCCCAGGTCCACCCAAGATAATGGCAAGGGAGACACCTACGATATTGCCGGTACCGACAGTAGCAGCAAGGGCAGTAGAAAGGGCCGCAAAAGGCGAAATATCTCCGTCATGGTCCTTATGTGACTTATCAAACACCTTTAGGAGAGTATTCCTAAGGGCAAAGCCAAGTTTTCTAAATTGAAGGCCGCCCAAAACAAGAGTCAAGATAAGGCCAGTGCCCATAATGCCGATAATAAGGGGGGCTCCCCAAAGAAATGTATTAATTGTTTCAAAAAAATCTTTCATATGTATCTCCTTTCATAATAGTATTTTATTATTTTATCCGCATTTTTATGATTTACAAAAATAAATATTTTCTTGTCAATCTACTCGCAAAGCCCTAAAACATCGCTAAATTTATTTCGATAAACTTATAAATTGACAAGGAGATTAGCATATTTTATAAAAAAATTATAAGAAGAATTTATTCTTAGGTCTAAAACCGGTATAATGTAGAAGTAAAGACGAGTTTAACAGATTAAGAAAGGATATAAAATGATTATAGGAATACCTAAAGAGATTAAAGACCAAGAATCTAGAGTGGCTGTAGTACCAGGTGCTGTGGCTGATTTAGTTAAAAATGGAAATGAAGTTTTAATAGAAAAGGGAGCAGGTGTTGGCTCTGGAATTAGCGATAAGGACTATGAAGAAGCAGGTGCAAAAATAATTGATAAGGCTGCTGATGTATGGGAGAAGGCTGAGATGATCTACAAGGTTAAGGAGCCTCTAAAGGAAGAATACAAATACCTTAGAGAGGGACTTATCCTTTATGCCTACCTCCACCTAGCTGGAAATGCTGAGCTTACAGAAGAACTCCTTAAGAAAAAGGTAACTGCAATTGGTTTTGAAACTGTAGAAAAGGATAGAAAGCTACCACTTCTTCAACCAATGAGTGAGATTGCCGGTAGGATGGCTGTCCAAGAAGGGGCAAGATACCTAACTAAGCCTGAAGGTGGCAGGGGAATCCTTCTTCAAGGTGTGCCAGGAGTAAGACCTGCCCATGTTGTAATTGTAGGGGCTGGTACAGTAGGTACAGCGGCTACAAGGATAGCAGTAGGAATGGGAGCTAGGGTAACAGTTTTAGATGTAAATATCGATGCCCTAACCAAACTTCACAACCTCTTCCCAGATAAGATTGAAACCCTTTATTCAAATCCACTAAATATAGATGAGGCGGTAAGTGGGGCAGACCTTGTTATTTCAACAGTCCTAATCCCAGGTAGACGTGCTCCACAACTTGTAAAGGTAGATACAGTTAAGAAAATGAAAGAAGGATCTGTGGTAGTCGATGTTGCTATAGACCAAGGTGGTTCTACAGATATCACAAAAGATCACGCAACAAGCCATACAGACCCAGTATTTAATAAATACGGTGTAATCTTCTATGCTGTAGCAAATATACCAGGTGCTGTAGCTATGACATCAACCTACGCCCTATCAAATGCTACAACCATCTATGCTAAGTCAATAGGTAAGGAAGGCCTAAAGGCAGCTGTTGAGAAATTCCCAGAACTTAAGAGTGGAATCAACCTCTATGACGGCAAGGTAGTCCTTGAATCAATAGCAGAAGATACAGGCCACGAATTAGCTGAATTAAATCTTTAATAAAAAATAAAGGACCAGGAAAACATGGATTTTCCTGGTCTTTTATTTGCCTGAATATATTTTTAGGTATACCTAAAAATATATTTTGACAAAATAAATAAAGGTGTTATAATAAACTTAAGAAAAATTTTACAAGGAGTTATTATGACAAGGAAAATATTATTTAGCCTCCTAGCCTTACTAGTATTTGCAGGCTGCGGAGCTAAGACAAATGATAGTGACAAGAAGGCAGAGACTAAAGAAGAAGTAAAGAGCGAAGAGAGCGTAGATTCTTCTAAGAAAAATATCACAGCTACAACCACCTTTATAGCCGACATGGTAAAGGAACTAATAGGCGATAGGGCAAATCTTTCAATGATTATCCCAGCTGGCGAAGACCCACACCTTTATGTGGCAAAGCCTGAAGATTATAACAAAATCAAGGATGCCGACCTAGTTTTATACCACGGTCTTCACTTTGAAGGCAAGATGGTAGATGCCCTAGAAGCAAGCGGCTATGCTGTAACAGAGACCTTCCCTAAGGATAAGATTGGTCAAATGGACCAAGATGGGGAGACTATAGTAGACCCACACTTCTGGTTTGATATAGACCTATATAAGGAAGCCTTCACTAATGCGGCTAACAAGTTAAAAGAGCTTTATAAGGACGATGAGGAAGTGGTTAAAGAAATTGACAAAAACCACGACAGGTATATAAAAGAGCTCGATGATCTTGATAAATATAATAGGGAAGAGCTTGCAAAAATTCCAGAAGAGTCAAGATACCTAATCACCCCACACGATGCCTTCAATTATTTCTCAAGAAGATATAAGATTGAAGTACTAGCCCCTCAAGGAGTTTCAACAGATTCTGAAGTATCAAATAAGGACCTTGAAGATACAGCAAGCTTTATAGCAGACCACAAGATCAAGGCGATCTTTGCAGAATCAACAACCAACCCAGAAAGAATGGAAAAGCTAAGAGATGTTGTAAAATCAAAGGGCTTTGATACAGAGGTTGTATCAGGAGAGGGTCAAGAATTATATTCAGACTCCCTATCCAAAGAAGGCGGGGAAGCTGACACCTTCATAAAAATGTACAAACACAATGTAGACCTAATAGTAGGTAAGCTTAAATGAGACCTGCAATAGAAGTAAAGAACCTTTCCGTCTCTTACGAAAAAAACCAGGTACTATCTCAAATAGACCTTACTATCCCTCTAAATTCAAGAACAGCCATAGTAGGAGCAAATGGAGCAGGCAAGTCCACCCTACTTAAGGCTGTTCTTGGCCTAATTAAAAAAGACTCGGGCGAGGTAAAGATTTTGGGCAAAGATCTCAAAGATGCCAAGCTTGACCTAGCCTATGTTCCCCAAAAAGATTCGGTCAATTGGAACTTCCCTATAAGGGTTTATGATGTTGTAAAGATGGGAAGATTCCCTTATTTGGGTTCCTTTAAGAAATTAAGAGCTATTGACAAGGAGAAAATTGACCATGCCATGGAAGAAATGGGAATCGCTGATTTAAAGGATAGGCAAATATCAAAACTTTCTGGCGGTCAAAAGCAGAGGGTCTTTCTAGCAAGGGCCCTTGCCCAAGATGTGGACCTCTATATCCTAGATGAGCCCCTCACAGGTGTTGATATCAAGACAGAAGAGATAATAGCCAAGGAATTTAAAAACCTCCAGGCCAAGGGCAAGACAATCATCTCAGTCCACCACAATATCTACAGCCTAAATAGGTATTTTGACCACCTTCTAGTTTTAAATGGAGGAGTCCAATATTCAGGTCCTCTTAATGTGGATGGCATTGATAGTCAGATAGATAAGGGATTTAGGGGCTAATATGGATGTATTATTTTCATACTCATTTAAAATCATAGCCATAGGGACAATTCTCCTTGCAAGTCTTGCAAGCCTTGTGGGAATTATCAATGTCTACAAGGACCAATCCCTAATCGGCGATGCCATGGGCCATTCGACCTATGCAGGCCTAGTTTTAGCCTTTATCCTAACAGGTATGAAGTCTAGTTGGGTCCTATTGATTGGGGCCTGCCTATCTGCGGCTCTTTCCTATTTTTTGATAGAATATTCAAGCAAGAATACAAAAATAGGCCCAGATGCAAATATGGCCATATACTTGTCGGGATTTTTTGGCCTAGGACTTGTTTTAAAGTCTTATATTCAGGGCAATCCAGCCTTTGCATCATCCAGGCAAGCAGGCCTAGATAATTACATCTTCGGCCAAGCTGCCTATCTTTTGGAAGATGACATCTGGCTAATAGGAGGAGTTCTTCTTATTGCCCTGATAATTTTTGCCTTAAATTACAGGCATATCAAGGCCTATCTCTTTGATCCGGAATTTGCTTATATGGTAAATATAAATACAAAAATCCTGGATAGCTTGGTATTATTTATCACAATCCTAACCATAGGTGTGGGCATAAAGGCAGTTGGGGTTATTCTCATTGCATCCTTTATGGTTCTACCGACACTCGCAGCTAGTAAGCTTTCACACTCCTTTGGCAGGGTTTTGGCCATATCTATTGTAATTTCAGCCCTTTCAGCCTTTATAGGTTCTTATATTTCAACAATCTATAGCGGGTTTTCGACAGGGCCTACCATAATAATTATCCAGGCAAGCTTTGCCATCCTTGCACAAATCATAAAAATTCTAAGGAGGAAGTAATGACAGATGCACTCATAGTTTTAATACTCACATCCATATCATGTTCTCTGCTTGGAATATTTTTGATTTTAAGAAAGCTATCCATGATGACAGATGCCATCAGCCACTCAGTCCTTTTAGGCATAGTTTTGGCCTTTTTCCTAGTTAGGGATTTGGATAGCCCACTTCTAATAATCGGGGCAAGCCTTATGGGCCTTGTGACCGTATTTTTGATAGAATCTATCGGCAAGCTCAAACTTGCCAAGCTTGATGATGCCACAGCCATAGTCTATCCTCTCCTATTTTCTATTGCGGTCATCCTAATTAGTAAATTTTTTAGAAATGTCCACCTAGATACAGATATAGTCATGATGGGAGAGGTAATTTTCTCATCTATGATAAGGACGCAAATTTTTGGGATAGAGATGTCAAAATCAATCCTTGAAGCGGCCTTAAGCTTAATATGCGTTATAGCTTTCATCGGCATATTTTATAGGAAATTAAAGATAGGAAGTTTTGATGAAGAATTTGCATCCCTTGTTGGAATTTCAACAGGTCTTATCTTTTATAGTCTGATGACAATTACATCCTTTGTGGCAGTTACATCCTTTAACAATGTAGGGGCAATAATTGTAATTTCGTTTTTCATAGGGCCGGCTGCAATTGCTCTTTTATTTGCAAGAAGCCTTAGGGAAGCTTTCTTGCTAGCGACTCTTGCTTCAGTCATTAATCCAAGCCTTGGATTTTTCCTAGCCATAAGGCTTAATGTATCCATAACAGGTATGATTGCAACAATCAATATGGCCTCCTACTTAGCTTTAATCATCATAAAGAAGTATATTTTAGATAGGAGTATAAATTATGGAAAAAATAAATCCTCAAAGAGAGGACTATCTAACAATAATATACAAATTGATGCAGGAAAATGATAAAATCACTAATAAGGATATTTCCCAAGCCCTTGACATAAGCCCACCATCAGTCACAGAGATGCTTAAGAAACTCAAGGCTGAGGGCCTAATTAAGGATGATAAGACAAATCTTCTTACAGATAAGGGAGTAAGTCTGGCAAGAGTCCTAATTTCAAAGCATAGGCTTTGGGAATATTTTCTCCAGGAGACCTTGGATTATTCGTGGAAAGACGTCCACGAAATAGCAAATAAGCTCCAATCAGCCACTCCAGATGACCTTTTAGATAAGCTAAATGACTTTTTAGGTCACCCTAAATATTGTCCCCACGGATCGGTTATCTATATAAATAACGAAGGCACGGGTCGTGACCTAGTTAGGATGAGCGAGGCTAAGACAGGAGCGACCTACACCATAAGAAGGATAAGGGATGAGCGTAGTCTTTTAAATTATGCAGAGTCCATGGGAATAGATATAGGCGATAGGGTAAAAATTATAAAATTTGACCCCTTTGATATGACTGCCATCATTGAAAAAGATGGTATAGAGAAGAGGATTTCGCCAAAGGCCTGCGTGGATATATATTTGCTAGAGGAAGATGATGGAGATAAATAAAAAACGCTTCAGGGATTTTGATTCCTATATGAAGCTCAAATTTAATAAAAAAACTATAAAGCTCCCACTAGACGGGGGCTTTACTTGTCCAAATAGGGATGGGAGTCTATCAAGTGATGGCTGTATCTTCTGTTCAGAATCAGGGTCAGGAGAGTGGACCTATGGGAAAAAATCTCTTCATGATCAAATAGCCTACCAGAAAAATCGCTTGTCAAAGCCAGGCAGGGATGAGGCATATCTTGCCTATTTTCAAAATTTTACAAACACCTACGGGCCCATTGACAAATTAAGAAAAATCTACTATGGTGTACTTGAAGAAGAAAATATTATAGGTCTTGCCATTGCAACCAGGGCGGATTGTTTAAATGACGAGGTTCTTGACCTTTTGGAAGAGCTATCAAAGAAGACCTTTCTAATAGTAGAGCTTGGCATGCAAAGTGTAAATGATAGGACCCTAAGGCTTATAAATAGGGGCTATGACCATGCTACTTTTGACTCTGGAATTCGTAAATTACACGCTAGGGGAATTAAGACCCTAGTCCATTTGATAATTGGCCTGCCATTTGAAACAAAAGATGATTACAAAAATGCTATTAACTATATAAATGAGATAAGGCCTTGGGGAATCAAAATCCACAACCTCTATATAGAAAAGGATACAAGGCTTGAAAAATTCTACAAGGACTTTTGCATATCTTATGACATGACAGAAGATTCTTATGTGAAAATCATAGTAGAAATCCTCACTCATTTGGATAAGGATATTGTAATTAACAGGCTTACAGGAGACGGGCTGAGGGATGCTATAGCCTATCCTTCCCGGGCAAAGAACAAGGGCAAGATTCTAACAAAAATTGACAAGATGCTAAAGGAAAAAGACCTAAGACAGGGGGATTTATGGAAAGAAAATTAGACAGCAAATTTTATACAAATAGCTTAACAAGTGATGGCCTTTACACTGATAGGACTAAGACCCTACTTTTGGTAGTAGATATCCAACCAAAGCTAATGGTAAGTGTAGAAGAAGGCGAGAGGGTGACAAAAAATACAGTCGGCCTAATAAAGGCCTTTAAGGCTTATGACCTTCCTATCATAGCTACAGAACAATATCCAAAGGGCCTTGGCAGGTCTGATGAGAGAATCCTAGCAGAGCTTGATGATGAGAAAATTTTCCCAAAGACAAGCTTTAATGCCCTAATTCCAGAAGTTTTGGACTTCATCAAGGACAAAGATATTAAAAATGTTGTAGTAACTGGTGCTGAAGGCCACATCTGTATCTACCAAACAATAAGAAGCCTCCTAGATTTGGGCCTTAATGTATTTTATGTAGATGATGCCATTGGCTCATTTACTAATGAGCTAAAAGATGGTGCCAAGGCTTCTCTAAGAGATATGGGAGCAGTCCTTGTAAATACTGAGTTAATCTTATTTGACCTAGCAATTGACAGCAAGGATTCTAATTTCAAATTGATTTCAAATCTAGTAAAAGAATTAAGAAAGTAGGAGATAATGACAAATTTACCAAAATGTCCGGCCTGTGGTGAAAATTTCACCTACCAAGACGGCCATATGTATGTTTGCCCGATATGTTTTCACGAATGGTCAGATGAAGCACCAGTCGAAGAAGAAGAGAAAAAGCTAAGAGATGCCGTAGGCAATATCATAGAAAATGGTGCCAAGGCTACTATCATCAAAGACCTTAAGATGGGCTCAGAAGTTGTAAAACAAGGAAGCAAGGTTACAAATGTAAGGATCTTAGATGAAGAAGTAAATGGCCACGACATAGACGGCAAGGTAGAAGGCTTTGGAAGTCTTTACCTAAAATCATCTGTAATAAAAATTGTAAAATAAAAATTTCCCCAAGTTGAGAAAGAATTAGCTTGGGGTTTCTTTTTGAAAAAATCTGTTAGAGCCTTAATATTTAGGGTATAATGACCTAAGATTACAAGCAAAGGAAAATTATGAAAATTAAAAGAATTTTGGCAATCGTCTTTGTCTTTGCCCTTTCTTTTATAGGAAGCAAATTTGCCCTTGATTTCTTAAACCAAAGGACAGATCCAACCTATGCAGGCAGTGGCTTTGAAGATAATGCCGTAAAGAAAAGTGATAATGAATATTTAATCCTCATGGTCGGTGTCGACCAGGCAGCCGGTGAGGAAAACAACGAAGACTTTACAAGGACAGATACAATCATGCTCCTTAAGGCCAATACCAAGGATGGTACAATCAAGCTCTTATCAGTGCCTAGAGACTCTAGGGTTAAGATAAGGACAGGCTTTGATAAGGTCAACCACGCCCACGCCTTTGGCGGCATAGAGCTAACCCTCCAAACCCTAAGAAACTTCTTAGGTCTTGATATAGACTATTATGTCCAAATCAATTACAAGGCTCTAATAAATATAGTAGATGCCATAGGTGGTGTAGACTATGAAGTCCCAGAAGGGGTTGAGATAGATAAGTGGAACCTCCACGTAAGACCAGGCATGAACCACTTCGATGGAACAGAGACCATGTGGTATCTAAGGACAAGACACATCTACCTAAATGGAGATATAGGAAGGGTTGGAGCTCAACAAGATTTCCTAAAGGCTATGGTAGACCAGGCAGTCCAAAAATCCAAACAAATGAATTTGATGACCGTAGTATCAACCTACATCAAATATGTAAAAACCAACCTACCAATGTCTATAATAGCAGATCTTTTAGCAAATATCGACAGTTTCTCATCAGATAAGGTAGAAACCTTCACAGTGCCAGGTCATGAACAAACCATAAATGGTACAAGCTATTATATACCAGATGTAGAAGAAACTTGGACCATAAGGGATAAGGTATTTGCTGACTTTAAACTATCCAAGTGGAAGGAAGAGGACTCAGGCTTTGTAATAAGCGATGAAGAAGAAAGTAGCGAAGAAACATCAGCTGATACCAAGACCTTCATACCAAACCTAGCCAAACCACAGCCAAGTACCGAGGCTCCAGTTTATAACCAAAACACTAACTATAACAGGTCTTATAATAACAATTCTTATAATTACAACAACAATAACTATAAGAACAACAATTCTTACAATAATTCCAATAATCAGAATTATTATTATGAAGAAAATACCGAAGAAGCGCCAAGCCCAGCCCCAGCTGAGCCGGCTCCTGCTCCAGCACCGGCACCAGCTCCTGCCCCAGAAGCTCCAGAGCCAAGCCATTCAAATGCTGTAGAATATGAACCAATGCCAAGTATAGATGAAATAAGCCCATCAGAAGGTGAGTAGATATGATAAGCAAAAGAAGACAAAGAAAAGATGAACATATAGAAAATTACCTAAAGACTAAGCCAACTTGGGGGACTCTTTTAGATGATATCTATATAGAACACAATCCCCTAGCAGGGTTAAGCCTAGATGAGATTGATACATCCGTTAGCTTCCTAGGCAGGAAAATTTCCATGCCCCTAATGATAAATGCCATGACAGGCGGGGGCGAGCTAAGCTCTGATATAAATGAAGACCTATCATCAATCTGTGCCAGCCTAAACATACCAATGGCCCTAGGCAGCCAAGCCATTGGCCTTGAGGAAGAAGATTCGGTAGAATCTTTTAGCCTTATCAAGGATAAGGACCTTGTAAGGATAGGAAATCTAGGCGCTGAAAGAAGCCTAGATGATTTCAAAAATGCAGCTGGTATGATCGATGCCCACGCCATGCAAGTCCACCTAAACTTAGCCCAAGAGCTCTTCATGCCTGAAGGTGACAGGGATTTTAGGGGCTGGAAGGACAATATTAGAAATTTAAATGAAAATCTAGATGTACCAATAATTGTAAAAGAAATAGGCAATGGCCTTTCAAAAGCATCTGTCAAGACCCTCTTAGATATGGGAATTAGATATGTAGACCTAGCCGGTTTTGGTGGTACAAATTTCATCGAAATCGAAGATATGAGAGATTTTGAGGAAGATTATAAGGAGTTTTACTCCTGGGGAGTGCCAACAGCAAAGGCAATCATAGATGCCAGAAGCCTTTCAGATGACTTATTTATCATAGGATCTGGCGGTATAAAGGATGCCCTAGACATGGCCAAGGCCCTAATTATAGGAGCAGACATGACAGCTATAAGCGGTGAAGCCCTTAGGTATTTGACCCTAGGCGGCTATGATGCCTGCTATGATTATCTCTTAGATTTAAGGGAAAGACTTGTAAAAGTCATGGCCCTTTTGGGAGTTAAGTCTATAGGAGAACTAAAGAAAGTAGATTACAAGGTCACAGGCAGACTTAAAGAATTATTAGATTAAAAAAACTAGATGGCAGGAAGATAATCCTTGTCATCTAGTTTTTTATTTGTCTTGATTTTTATCTATACATAATACTTGAATTTACAGTTTCTATATCCTTGCCCAGACAATATTTGATGTAAGGGACTAGGTAGTCCTTATCGATTGCCTTTGGTCCAAAGATTAGCCTTTGGTATTTAAGATCGTAATCTTCTAGGTAGGTGCCCAAAAATGGCAGAGGAAAGGTCCTGTTGGTGTATTTTATTTCCTTAAAATATCCCCTATTTTGGTCCTGGTCTAGGTCGACTATTATCCTGTACTCGCTTTCGTAGGCGTAGTGGTTCTTTTTAAAATAATAGGAAATCTTATCGAGTTTTAAATAAATTTCGTTATTTATAGCCCTTAAAAGTTCGGACTTGTTTTTTTCTCCAAGCTTGTAAGTCTCCTTTATCTTTTCTAGATAGAAATTATAATCCATCTTTAATTTGTTAAGAAGACCGTAGATTTCAGCACTTTGTGGGTCTTCCTTGCCATCGCCTATATAAAAGACCTTAATCAGCTGGATTTTCTTATCATTTATGATAGACTTTACAAATTCCTTAGAAAATTCTAAATAGACTCCCTTGGTATCATCAGCATATTGCTTCCACATTGGCAGGCTATCTGCCGCAGATGAGGCCGATAAGAGGTAGATCTTGTTATTTCCCATATTATCCCTGGCTAGGGAGAGCTCATCTCCATCATTTAAAAATTCAAAGAGGGCCTTGCCTTCCATGGGGTCATTTAGCATCCTGGCATTGGTAAGCCTTAGCCTATTTCTATATTTTTCGTCGATTTCTTCTATGCTATCATCGATTAGGAATTGGAGATTATCAAGGGATGTGTAGTGGCCAATGCAGAAGTTCTTCTTATCCTTTTTGAGGTTTTCATAGTCTGAAGGTTTGATGGTTAGCTTATCGATTAAAAGATCGATGTCATAGACTATGGCTTCCTCAAAGACAGCTAGTTTATCAGAACTTGTCCCGATTATATTGTAAAAGTCGTTGAGCTTTGAAAATATATTTAGGCTGTCCCTAAATTCTACTTCTAGGCAGGAAAGATATTTCTTATAAAAACTTTGAGGCCTTTTGACCTTGCTTGGGCTTATATCTTTTAGCTGGTCAAGGGCTAGAGACACAAATTCATAGGTGTAGGTCTTTTCCTTATACCTGGCGGTTTTTATTTTCTCGCTGACCTTGGCAAAAACATCTATTAGCTTATTTGAGTCATAAAAATCATTTAAGACATTGGCAATCTTTAGGAAGGACAGGCTAAAACCGTCAAATTCCCTAAGGAGGGAGTCCTTGATTAGGGTGTGGTAGCCCATATTTTTATTATCAAAGTAGGAAGTGTCTTTTAGGATGAGGTCGTTAAGGCTTTCTAGAATCTTTTTAGTTTTGGCCTTGCCCAGCTTATCTATTAAATTTATATAATAAGAAGGGTCTGCAAAGACTGAAATGAAGCCAGTAAGGTCCTTATTAATTTTTATTATTTCCCTGTAGTGACCAAAGTCTTCCCTTAAGAGGTCAAAGGTCCTAGTTTTGACTGACTTATTTTTAGAAGTATCTATAAAGGAATCAGCCTCCTTGTAGATTTTAATTTGACCAAGGTCAGTGGCTTCCTTATTTTTATCAAGCGATTTATATCTTACAAGGAATTTGGTTTGAAATTTAAAATCTATCCAGGCTGAGTTTTCTAGGTAGATATTATCAAGGAAAGATGTAGGAATGTCATCGATTTTTATCTGGTAATCGTAGGGATAGAAAAAATATCCTATGTCATCAATGACTTCTTCCTTGGCATAGGCTAGGTCGTGGTTATTTAAAAAATCTACAAATTCGTTGAGCTTAAAAATATAGGTCTGATCGATTTTTACAAAAAATTTCTCTCTAATATTTTCATCTGACAAAAGCAGGCGGATTAGGTCCTTGTCGTAGGAAAATATTTTGGCATAGAGCCTTTCTTTTGATATTTTGCCGGCACTTTTGTAGTCGGACTTTAATAAATTTATGAGACTTTTTTCGATTATTTCCATTTTCATCTACTCCTTTCTTCTATTATACTCCAAAGAAAAAAGCCCAACCTAATGGTCAGACTCTTTGTAAATTTCAATGGATTGGACTATGCCATTTAGGGCTTCTAATTTTATCTTGTAGTCATCACTTGTCCCTAGATAGTAGACCTTCAAGGTTTGATTTTGATTGTTTGGATCTTCCTTAAGGTCATCCTTAAACCTATCTTGAAGGTCATAGATGGAATCTTCAAGCTTGATTCCCCTTACTTCAAAGTCCCTGTTGTTGTTGATAACTGAAGCCTTTAGGCTTTTAATTTCCTTATTTTCTATGGAATCTAGGTCCATCTTAAAGTAGGCCTCAAGCAGGTAAAATTCCTTGTAGACTTCGTTATTAACCCCATCTGTAAACCAGGTTGGGTTTGGGTGGTAGGAATCGCCCTCTCTTGAAATTGTAGCGATAATCTCTCCATTTTCATCCTTGGTTGAATAGGAAAAGCCATTTTGGGTGAAATTTTTAAGTTTAAGTGGGAATTGATAGAGCTTGCCTTCTATTATGAAGGATGAGTCGGGCTTAAACTTTGTAGATTGGGCGATTTCTGGCGATGTGGTCTTATAAGGACTTGCTATAGGCGAAAATCCCTTTTCTAGGCTTATAAGGATTGGATAGGTAAAAATCATCACTAAGTTTAGGACTATAAGGCCTAAAATTGGCGACCTAAAGTGCTTATCTACCCCATCTATAAGGCCAAGAAGGGCACCTATAATGCCAAGGCCTGCACAAATTACACTTGCGAGGGCCAAGGGCCTTTTAAAACCTAGTATATCTATGTATGAATATCTATAAATGAAACAAATGCTTAGGATGATGATTCCTAGAATGAATGTCCCTGTATAAATTTTAATATTATCAATCTTCTTCACTGTATTTTCTCCCTACTTTTAAACAAATCTTGACTAGATTTTACACTTTCCTTAAAAAATGTCAAAATACATGATATAATAAAAATATACAATAAATATGAAAGGATATATTATGTTTGATTTTGAAAAAGCAAGAGCAAGAGTTAGCGAAGTAACAAACCCAACACATTTGATTTATTCAGAGGTATTTTCTCAAGAATCTAATAACAACGTTTACATAAAACCAGAAAACCTCCAAAAAACTGGATCATTTAAGCTAAGAGGAGCCTATAACAAGCTATCTAAACTAGATAAGGAGGCAGCAGCTAAGGGAATTATCACAGCATCAGCCGGCAACCACGCCCAGGGTGTAGCATTTTCTGCCAAAAAACTAGGTATGAAGGCTGTAATCTGCATGCCAGAACATACACCAATGATCAAGGTCGACGGAACTTTAAAATACGGGGCTGAAGTAGTTTTATATGGGGCAAGCTTTGATGAATGCAAAGAACACGCCTTAAAACTAGCTGAGGAAAAGGGTTACACCTTTATTCCACCCTTTGATGACCTAGACGTAATCGAGGGCCAGGGTACAATTGGTCTAGAGATAGTAGATGAACTAAAATACGTAGATTATGTTATAGTGCCAGTAGGTGGGGGCGGGCTCATATCAGGTGTTGCCAAGTGCATCAAACAAATATCACCACTTATAAAAGTAATAGGTGTTGAGCCATATTCAGCAAGGTCCATGAAAGAATCTATCAAGAAAGGCGAAATCGTAACCCTAGAAGGGGTAGATACCATAGCAGACGGTACAGCTGTAGCAAGAGTAGGTGATCTAAACTACGAAATCTGCAAGGATGCTGTAGATGACTGGATTACAGTAACAGATGAGGAAATCCTCATGGCCTTTATCAAGCTAATAGAAAAGCACAAACTAATAGCAGAACCATCAGGTATCCTTCCTCTGGCAGCCCTTGAAAAGCTAAACTTCTTTAACAAAAACGTAGTTTGCCTAGTAAGTGGGGGCAATATTGATATGTCTTTTATATCCCAACTTATAAACAAGGGTTTATATGAAATTGGTCAAATTGCGAGGATAGATGTAGAAATTGCCAATATTCCAGGCAAGCTTAACGAACTTTTAACCCTAATTACCTCAACCAAGGCCAACATAATCTCCATAGAACACGACGGCTTCAAGGCAGCATCTAGATTTAAAAATATAAATGTAGAGCTTACCCTAGAGACTAATGGCAAGGATCATGTCAAAAAAATCAGAGAAGCCATAGAAAGGAAAGGTTATATCCTACATTGATTAAATTAAGCGAGATTTTAAGCAAAATTGAATACCAAAGCCTAAGGATGGGCCCTGACTTAGAAATAAGGGGACTTACTAACAATTCTTTAAAAGTCGAAAGAGACTTCATCTTTGTGGCAGTAAAGGGGTCAATCTTTGATGGCCACAAATATATTCCTGAAGCCATAAAGGCAGGGGCATGTGCTATAGTCCACTCAGAAGATGTGGAATTTGTTCCAAATATTACCTATATAAGGGTAGAAAATCCAAGAAAGAGTCTTGCAGATCTTTCAAATATAATAACAGACTTCCCATCAAGGAAGATGGACCTTGTGGCAGTGACAGGAACCAATGGCAAGACCACAACTAGCAAACTCGTTGCCTATCTTATAGAAAGGCTCTTTGGTCCTTGTGCAAATATAGGCACAGATGGGGCAAATGTGGCAGGAGAGATAATCCCAACCTCAAATACAACCCCAGACATAACCGAGATAAATAGGATTTTAACAAAGTGTTTGGATAAGGGAATTAAATACCTAAGCCTAGAAGCATCAAGCCATGGCCTTGACCAGGGCAGGCTTGCTGGTATCGACTTTAAGGTCGGTATCTTTAACAACCTATCCACAGAACACCTAGACTACCACAAGACCATGGAGGCTTATTTTAAGGCAAAGATGATTTTGCTTGAAAACTCGGAAATAAAGATAGTAAATGCCGATGATGAATGGGGTCAGAAGGCCTTAAATTTATTCCCAGATGCCATAAGCTTTGGCAAATCTGATACAGCCAATATCAGGGCTGTAAATATTGAAAAATCAGAAAAAACCATGACCTTTAGTATTGACGGGGTAAAATTTAGCCTCAATACCATAGCAGACTTTGAGCTTTATAACAACCTTGCAGCTATCGCAGCCTTAAAGATGATGGGGGCAAGCCTTACAGATATAGCAAAAGTCATCACAGACTTCCCAGGGGTTGGGTCAAGGTTTGAATATATAGCCAATGACCTAGGTATAAACCTAGTAGTAGATTTTGCCCACACCCCAAGGGCCTATGAGGAAATTTTTAAATCCTTGCCAGAAGATGCCAAGAAAATCGCGGTTTTTGGCATCCAAGGCGATAGGAATGAAGAATTTAGGGCCCTAATAGGAAAAACTGTATCAGACTTTGACATCTATGCCATGATCACCACTGACGATCCTAAATTTGATACCTACGAAAATATTTCAAAGGATATAGTAGGAGGCTTTAGGGAAAATTACGGGGCCTATAGCCTTGTAAAAGATAGGGCCGATGCCATAAGAGCTGCCATAAAGATGGCTAAGCCTGGCGATTATGTTCTCTGCCTAGGCAAGGGTGAGGAAGATTTTATTAAACTTCATGGCAATGAAAAAACTCCTTATAACGAAAAGGAAACCATCAGAAGGATTTTGGAAGACCTATGAAGACAATCCTAATAGGGGCGGGGGCGGCTGGCCTGTTTTTTGCGGGCCTTTACCAAAAAGACCTCCTTATCCTAGATAAAAACGACCAAGCTGGCAGGAAACTTCTTGCCACAGGCAATGGTAGGTGTAATTTCACCAATCTCAACTTATCAGATGACTTTTATTTTTCATCCAATGAGGGCTTTTATTCCTATGCCCTAAAGGCAAATGATAACAAGGCTTTAATCGCTCACTTAAATAGCCTAGGAATCCTAACTACAAATCTCCCATCAGGCAGGTGTTATCCACAGACCCTTAGCTCAAAAACTGTCAGAGACATCTTATTTATGAGGGCGAATGGCAAATTTATCTTTGAGGCAGATGTCCTTGACATTGACTTTAATAAAAAACTTGTCATCACAAAAGATGCCAAATATGCCTACGATAGGCTTGTAATAGCCACTGGTGGAAAAAGTCTTCCAGGAAGTGGGTCAGATGGCAAGATTTTTAAAATCCTTAAAAAAGTCCATGACCTTAGGGATTTTTCCTATGCTATTACCAATTACAAGTGCCAAAATCCTCTCTCAAAGAGGGCCAAGGGAGTGAGGGTCACAGCTAAGGCAAGCTTATATATAGACGGTAAATTTATAAACTCTTCTACTGATGATGTGATTTTCCAGCCCTATGGCCTAACAGGGACAGCCATCCTTGACCTATCCAATCAAATTTCCTACGGCTTGTTTAAAAATAGTGATATTAGGGTACAATTAGACTTGTTAAGTTCCTATGATTTTAAGGAAGTCTTGGATATTTTATCAGATCTTTCTGGAAAATATAAGGATATGAGCCTAAGAGAGCTTTTGACAGGCTTTGTCAACGAAAAGCTTATCTTTGACCTGGTCAAAAGGACAGGCCTTAGAGAAGATTTAAAGGCAGGGTCCCTAAGCGGGAAAGACCTTAAAAAAATCACCGCAAGCCTTAAAAACTTGGAATTTAGGATAAAAGAGATAAATGATGTGGAAAATGCTCAGGTTACCATTGGGGGAATTGACACGAAATTTGTAAATCCTACGACCTTTGAGTCCAAAAATATAAAAGATCTTTTCTTTATAGGCGAAGTTTTGGATGTGGATGGGGCCTGTGGGGGATATAATATACAGTGGGCATATTCAAGCGCAAAGGCTTGTGCCGACTACCTAAACAAAAACTAGTTTTTGTTTAAAAAGGAGAAATAGATGTTAAAGATAAATAGAAATCTAAGAGAAATGAAAGATAATGGAGAAAGCATCAAGCTTGCCATAATCGGTTGTGGCAAGATGGGGTCTTCTCTTATAAGCCAGCTATCAAAGATAGATGCCATGGAAGTAAAGCTAGTTGTAGATAGGAATCCTAGAAAGGCTATAAAAGCCCTAGTTCAGGCTGGTATTAGTGAGGATAAAATCATCTACACTGATGATTATAACGAGGGTTATGAGGTTCTTGAAAAGGGCTTTGTAGCAGTATCAACTAACCACAGACTAGCCTATAAGCTTTTACAGATAAATGCAGTTGTTGACTGTACTGGCAACCCACCATTTGGGGCAGTTATTGCCAGAAAAACAATCCAATACCACAAACATATGATAAGCTTCAATGTAGAATGTGATGCGACTGTTGGACCAGTTTTACACGACATGGCAAAAAAGGCTGGAGTTGTTTATACAGGCATCCTTGGTGATGAGCCAGGTGCAATCATGGATCTTGTGGACAGTGCTTATGGCATGGGTCTAAAAGTCCTGGTAGCAGCAAAAGGCAAGAACAACCCACTTGATAACTATGCAACAGCGGAAATTCTTGAAAAAGAAGCTAAGAAAAAAGGCTTATCTCCTAGAATGTTAACAAGCTTTGTAGATGGTACAAATACAATGATTGAGCTAAATGCTGTCTGCAATGCCCTAGGATTTTTGCCAGATACCTTTGGTTGCCACGGCATTACAACAAGCCCAGATAGGGCAGTAGAAGACTTTAAGCTAAAGGCTGATGGGGGAGTTTTAAACTCTTATGGAATAGTTGACTTTTCACCAGGCATGGCTCCAGGAGTCTTTATAATAGTAACAAGCGACCAAGAAGATGTAAGAGATCTTATGAAATTCTTAGGTTTTGGTGATGGTCCAAACTATTTATTATATAGACCTTACCATCTCACAAGCCTAGAAGCTCCAATCACAATTTATGATGCAGTAGTTGAAAATGAGCCATCTATTGCTCCAATCCACGGCCAGGTAGCAGATACTGTAACAGTTGCTAAAAGGGATATCAAAAAGGGTGAAAAGCTAGAAGGAATCGGCTCTGACAGGGTATTTGGAAAGCTAACCAGCCATGACAGGTGCCTAAATGAAGACCTCCTTCCAATAGGTCTTATAACACCAAATACAGAAGCTATAGTCGATATCAAAAAGGACACAATAATAGACATGTCCATGGTAAAAATCGACGAAAAGGCCACAATTACCAGACTAAGACGCAGACAAAACTCAATGAAACTTTAAAGAAAGCCGCTGATGGGAATCCATTGGCGGTTTTTTACATGGTTTTTACATAAATTTTACAAGGATATATACTTGGAGGTTTAATATAAGTATAAGAATATAGGAGGGCAAAGCAGTGGGAAATCTCATAGAAGTAAGGGGCCTTGTCAAAAATTATAAGGAAGTAAAAGCCCTTGACGGCCTTGATTTAGATGTCAAAAAGGGAAGAATCTTGGGACTTTTGGGCCCAAATGGGTCTGGCAAGTCGACAACAATATCTTGCATCCTATCTCTCCTTAAAAAAGATGGGGGCAGTGTCAAAATCTATGGCCAGGAAATGAGGCCAGATGCCTATGATATCAAAGAAAAAATAGGTGTAGTCTTTCAGGATGTGGGAGTCTATGACGAGCTAAGCGTCTATGAAAATATAGATTATTTTTGCGGACTTTATATAAGGGATAAGAAGGAGAGAAAAGAACTCGTCCAAAGGGCCATAGACCTAGTTGGCCTAAATGACTTTATCAAATTTAAGCCAAGAAAGCTATCTGGCGGTCTTTTAAGAAGGCTAAATATAGCCTGCGGCATTGCCCACAGGCCAGATATCATAATCCTAGATGAACCGACAGTTGCAGTAGATCCCCAGTCAAGAAATAACATCCTTGAGGGAATCAAAAAACTAAACCAAGAAGGATCAACTATAATCTACACTTCCCACTATATGGATGAGGTAGACTTCCTCTGTGATGATATAGTCATAATCGATAAGGGCAAGGTCCTTGCCAAGGGCACATCCAGAGAGCTTAAGGATATGATTGACCTTACAGAAAAGATAAGCCTTGAGGCAAGTGGGATAGGTGAGGAAATCCTTAAAGACCTAAGGGGCCTTGACCACCTAATAAGCCTTGACTACAAGGATGATATTTTAAGATTAAATTTCTCCAAGGGAGATAGCAATTTAATCAAACTTATTAGCTTCCTAAGTGAAAAAAACATTGAATATAAGTCAATAAGCGTAGAAAAACCAAGCCTAAACGATGTTTTCCTAGAGCTTACTGGCAAAGATTTGAGGGATTAGTATGTTTTTGCATTCATTTAAATACACACTCAAATATCTTTTAAGAGAAAGGGCCATGGTCTTTTGGGCCTTGGTATTTCCCTTTCTTTTGGCTATTTTATTTAAGTTAGCCTTTGGAAATTTGTCCACTCAGGCCAAATTTGAAAGGATAGATATAGGTGTTAATGAAAGCCTGCTTTCCGATGAAAATTTTAAGAATTTCCTAGACCAGATGGAAGAGGAGGATTATTTTAAGGTCCATAAGGCCACTGACAAAAATATCTTAGATCAAAATGACAAGGTCAAGGTCTATGTAGATAGCCTTGATAGGGTCTATGCCAATAAGTCAGGCATAAGCCAGACCATAGTAGAGACAATCCTCAATGCCTACTTGCAAAAATCTGAAATGGTAAAAAGGGTTATGGCAGAAAATCCTCAGGCAGACCTTGCCAAGGTCTTAGAAGTGGATGATTTTATAAGGGATAAGTCCAGAAAAAACATGGACCCAATAAATACCTTTTTCTACACCCTAGTAGGCATGACCACAATCTATGGCTATATGTGGGGACTTTTCGTAATCTACCAATATGAGGCCAATTTATCTGTCAATGCCAAGAGAAATACCATATCTCCACTTAAAAAAAGCCGAGCCTTAAGCGCATCCATCCTAGCAAGCTGGCTAATAAATTTTGCAATAACCCTAATTTTTATAGGCTATCTAAAAAAAGTAATCGGAGTAGACTTTGGGGATAGGATGGGACTTTTAGTCCTTCTAAGCGGGCTTTCGTCCCTTACAGGCATTGTCTTTGGGATTTTTATCGGCGTTTCAAATAAAAAGTCAATCGAGTTTAAGATAAACCTAGGCATAGCCATCTCCATGTTAATGAGCTTTTTGGCAGGCATGATGATGTCTGAGATGAAGATTATAGTTGAAGAAAAAATCCCTATACTTAATAAGCTTAATCCCGTAGCCCTTGTGACAGATGCCATCTATGCCCTCTATTATTATGAAGAGACCAGTAGATTTTATCAAAATATGGTCTACCTGGGCCTAGTGACCCTAGCCCTAATCTTAGGAGCTATGTATTTTATGCGAGGTAAAGAATATGAGAGTCTTTAAAAATTATTTTAAGCTTGCAGCAGGCCACAAATTTGCCATAATCCTTTACTCAGCTATCTTTGGCCTCCTTCTAATTTTTTCGACAAGGTCTGTTAAGAGAGATTTTTATGTAAGTGTAAAGCCTGATATTTACATAAATGATGAGGCTGAGACAGACTTATCAAGGGCCCTTGTAGCCTATCTTGATAAAAATACAATGATTAGAGAAATGGATGAGGACCTAGTTGAAGATAAACTCTTTTATCAGATGATAAACGCAGCTGTCGTGATTCCTAAAGATTTTGACCAAACTAGGAAGCTAGATTTTAAAAATGCCCCAAATGATATGTATGGGATGGCTGTAAAGGAGAATATCAATCAATTTTTAAACCAGGTCGCTTCTTATGAAAGGGCAGGTTTTGAGAAAGCTCAAGCAATTGATTTTACAAGTAAGGATTTGGATAAAAAAATAAAGGTAGATTTAAAAGATAAGTCTAAGGTTAAAAACAAGGATGATTCTCTCTTTTATTTTAACTTTTTAAATTATCTTATCTTATCACAAGTAATCCTTATAGTTTCAACTATAGTTAAGCTTTATAAGAAATCTACTATTGCCATGAGAAATGAGGTCTCTGCCATGCCAAAGGCTAGGATGAATTTGGAATTAATCCTGGGCCATATAGTGACAGGTGTTGGAGTTTGGCTATTTTATGTCATTCTTTTTGCCCTAATCTACAAGTACGATTTTAAGGCAAGTCACACCAATCTAATGATCTTGAATTCCTTAGTCTTTACCATTACTGTCGTGGCCATGGCCGTGATGCTTGCAAACCTAATAGGCAATGAAAATGTAATGGCTGCTATAATGCAGGTGGTGGGCTTGGGTTCATCGTTTTTGTGTGGGGCCTTTGTCCCTCAGGAATTTTTGTCAAAGACTGCTTTAAACATTGGAAAAATCTTACCTTCTTATTATTATATAAAAAATAATAATATGCTAATAGAAAATCCAACCCTAGGCACGATACTTCCAAATATTGGAGTAATGCTAGCCTTTGCCCTAGTCTTTGTCCTAATGAGCCTTTTTATTAGGCCTAAAGCTAAAAGAAAGGTAACTGATTTAGGATAAAAATAAATACAGATTTTGACCTTGGCTTATGCCAGGGTCTTTTTAGTACCATAAATAGTGTAAGAAAGAAAGTAATTTCTATCTTGCAC
>NZ_CAUPMI010000021.1:0-38472 GCF_963512375.1 uncultured Anaerococcus sp. | reverse complement strand
AAACAGCCATATTTTCCAGCGTTAACTTGTATCATTTTAATAACTTACATTTCTATGTCTATATATAAATTTGGAAATCATTTAACAAAAATTAGAGAAAATAAAAAGATAAGCCAGGAAGACTTGGCATTTTTATCTGGAATCAGCCGCAGGTCTATATCGAGAATAGAAAACGGTCAAATTAAAGAGCCAAGCATGGACACCCTCCTAAAATTGTCGTCTGCCCTGGATTTCGACCTAGTCGATCTCTACATAAAAGATATCTATTAATCCCATTATTTATATAGGGAACTAATATCAAGCTTTGATATCCTTTGTGGTTTTAAATCCAAGGAAGAGATCCTCCTTTTAGAAAAAAAGCTAGAAATCTTAGAAAGGGACTCTGGATTTAAAAACAAAGATTATGAACTAGCCCTTATGAGGCTTTTTATAAAAAATCTAAAAACTCCAATTCTCATCAGCCTTAAAGAAGAATTTGAAGACCTTACATCTACTAGGTTAAATAAAAATAATTTGCTGAATAAGGATTTGAGTTTTTTAGAAGCTAGATTGCTGCTTAATATTTGTAATAAAAATAAAGCTTATAAGGAAATAGAAAGAGAAGATATTCTGAATAATTTAATTACAAAAAGAGACAAACCTATTATAGTTATAATGGCATATAATATTCTTATAAATAGAATGTATGTAAATGGGACATCTAAGGAAGCCTTAGAATTGGCGGATAAATCGATACAGTATGCTATAGATAATCATATTATTAATTCATATGCTCTTTTATATTACTTAAAATTTTTGTGTTTATATGAAATAGGAGATGAAAGATATATAAATTCACTTAATTTTGCAAATATGTTTTCATCACATTTAGATAATTGTATGTTATCAAAAATTATTGACAAGAAATCCAAAATTGTTTTTGGAGATTAATTATATAAATTTATATAACTTGGATAGTAAAATTAAGCTAGACACTTTTAAATGAAATAAAAAGCCATTTATGATACACTTAAATTACAGCAATAACATTAAGGAGTATCAAAATGGCTTACAATCATCTTACCATACAAGAGTTAATTTGGATAAAGCAATACTATAAATCTGGAGAAAAAGTTACAAATATAGCAAAATACTTATCAAGAGCAAGACAAACCATATATAATGTCATAAATTGGCTAAAAAAAGGTTTAAGTATACAAGACTACCATGAAAACTACAAGAAAAATAAATCTAAATGTGGAGCAAAAATCAAGCAATTAAGTGATGAAGAATATGATTATGTTCTTGATAAAGTAAGTAAAGGATGGACTCCTGACCTAATAGTAGGCAGAGGTTAAATAAAACTATCAATGAGTTCAAGAACTCTCTACAGAAGGTTTAAAGATGGGACTTTAGAAGTAAAACTTCTACCAATGAAAGGTAAAAGAAGAAAGAATGGTAGTGTAGAAAAAAGAGGAAAACAAGCCTTTAAAAGAAGTATTCATAGTAGGAATAAATCATATCCTAATTTCAAAAATGAATTTGGGCATTTTGAAGGAGACACCATAGTAGGCAAGGATCATAAAAGTTGTGTAATAACTTTAGTAGAAAGAGTAGTATCCAAAGCAATAATAACTTTAAAACCAGAAAATAGAACAGCAAAAGCAGTAGAAAACAGGCTAAATGTTTGGTTAGAACAAATTCCCAAACACCTTGTGTAATCAATAACATTTGACTGTGGAAAAGAATTTTCAAACTGGAAAAGTGTATGCAATAAGCATGATATATCAATATTCTTTGCAGATCCAGGTTGCCCAAGTCAAAGGGGATTAAATGAAAATTCAAATGGGTTGTTAAGAAAATATGGACTACCAAAACAAACTGACTTTAGGTTAATGGATGAAGAGGATATTGTTTCTATAGCTAGCTACAGAAACAATATCCCAAGGAAATCTTTGAAATATAAAACACCGTTAGAAGAATTTATGAATTTGGTGTATTCTGTCTAGGTTAATTTGACAATTGGAATAACTAAATCAATAAATCCTAAATTTAATAAATTTTTTCAAAATACAAATTTGAAGTAATTTAAAACATCTAATTATTGTTTTAATGGGTTTTGATAAAAGATTTATTTTAAATTTTTATAGGACTTAATTTCTATTATAGTAGACTCTTTTTTATCATTAGCATAAGAAGTACTAACGTTTAGTGTTAATAATATTGCAATTAGAAGTAATATATTTTTTTTCATAAAGCAACTCCTTTTAATATCGTTTGTAATATTATATAGTTGAATTAATTATAAAAAAGGGACATGGATGTCACTTTGAATATTTCAATTTGCTTGTAAATTGTAGATACAAATCGATTTGAATAATTAAAGGAGAGAAATACATGAAAGTAATAATGAAGCCAAGACAGAATATTACAATTCAAACATGTGGTGTAGGTGGGGTATCAAATTGCTGCGCAGGAACAACCACAACAACAAAATAGTTATTTTTGAATGACTTATTAAGTCCCATTTTTAATATACTTGAATATGAAAATTTTCTATATTAATTATATTAATGGGACTTAATTTATATGAAATTTATTAAGGAGGGTATATGTATAAAGAATCTAAATATAATCAATTTATAGAATTTGATGGTAAAAGTATTTTATATAATTTTTTAAGTTCAGCTATGGTAGAGATAGATAAAAAGAAATTCTACGAAAAATTAACACAAGCAAATAATAAAGATGATGAATTTTTGCTTTTACATGATTATGGTTTTATTGATAAATGTAATGAGCAAATAAATCAAGTATTGAATTCTTACGACAAAGAAAAAAATGAAAAAAGAACGATGAATATAACTATTGAATTAACCAACTCTTGTAACTTTAGGTGTAAATATTGTTATCAAGAACATCTCACCAATTTTATAGACAAAGATAAATCAGATAATATTATCAAAATGATTAATAATAAAATAGAAGACGGTATAATTGCCTTACATATTCATTGGTTTGGAGGAGAACCGACATTAAATTTAAACCAAGCACTATATTTAGACAATGTAATAAAAGATGTTTGTGAGAAAAATGGAGTTAAGTACACAGCGAGCATGACTACTAATGGATATACAATAAAAGAGAACTATCCCAAATTAAGCTTACTTAAAATAGATAATTTCCAAATAACCCTAGATGGTATTGAGCCATATCATGATTTTACAAGGCATTTAGAAAATGGTCAAGCAACATTTAAAAAGATACTAGATAATATAAAATTTCTAGATGATGAGGGATATAGTGTAGTAATAAGATATAATGTGAATAAACGAAATTATAAAATAAAAGAATTTATTGATTTAATAAAAAATCAAAGATTTAGCTCGAATATTAAGCTACATATACAAGGAACAAATAAGTTTGAAAATAGTGATGAAGTTGATGATCTTTATTTTGAAGATACAAAAGAATATTCAAAATATTTATTAAAAATCTATGAGGATTTGAAAGACGAAAATTATGAGATACCAAAATATAAAAACTTTGGAACAAATTGCTCATTTGATTGCATGAATAATTTTTATATTAATAGTGAATTAAAAATTCTCAGATGTTCTTCGTGCGATAATTCTAAAGAATCACAAATTGCAACTATTAAGGACGGAACTTTAGTATTTAATAAAGAAGCGCTTGATAAAAAAGAGAAGTACATAGGATTTGAAAAGGATAAATGCGAAGAGTGCAATATGCTTCCTATATGCAAGGGAGGATGTTATTTAAAACATAGCTTAAATCAAGATGAGTGTATTCCAGAAAAATATTTTGTAAAAGATTATGTAAGGTTATTATATGAACAAGCAAAACGTTAAGAAATTATACAAAGACCCAGAGATAGTAAATAAAAAGGAAGTTTTTAAACTAGTTATAGGCTATGTTATTTCATCTCTTGCTCTTTTAGCTATACCTATCTCCACAAAAATTCTTGTAGATGCAATTAGTAAAAAAGAAGAGCTTGGTTTTGATAAAATTAGTCTAATATTTTTAGCTGTGATTTTTTCTTCCTTGCTTATTTTTTATTTTGGATCTTATAAGGTAAAAAAGGCTAATTTAAAATTTTATGAAAACTTGGTAAATAAGATCTATACCAAGTCAGTAGCTATGTATCCGTCTGACTACGAGACTTTTGATGCGGGATTTATTCATAATTTATACTATGGTGAAAGCCAAACTCTTGCGGCAAATCTTACAAATTTATTTATTATCATGCCAGCTTCCCTTATTCAAGCTCTGATTTTTGCAAGTGTTTTAATGAATATAGATATTAAACTTAGCCTCCTTGTCCTAGTGAGTCTGCCTCTTTACATATTTTTGGTAAGCTTTAATGCGAAGAAGAGAACTGATTTAAATCAAGAAACTATAGTAACTAATGATCTTTTTGTCAAGACAACCAATAATTTCAAGGATAATATTTCTCAAATCAAATTATCTGGAGCTAGGCACTTTTTTGAAGATAAGTTTAAGAAGGCTACAAGTGACAACAGGAAAAGTCATGAAAGATTTTACTTTTACTATTTCCTTGGTGAGAGGTTAAGCTCGCTTGTTACGAGCATCCTACCGATTATTATCCTAGCCTTTGGGGCAAAGGATGTAATAAATAATAGGATAAGTCTAGGAACTATACTTATGTTTATAGAAATTGCAGCCTTCTTGTTTGAACCGTTGACTAATTTTTTCCATATTTTGACAGAAGCTAAGTCTATAAAACCATATTTAGAAAGATTTGAAAGTTTTGCTTATAAGATTAGTGAAGAAAATAAGCTTTATGATGAAATGTTTACTCCTACTAAAGACCTTGCTATTAAGAATTCTAAGGTTTTTTCTCAAACTTCTGACTTTCTTTACGATGTAGATATGGACTTAAAAGAAAATGGTCTTTATATCATAAAAGGTAAAAATGGATCAGGCAAGTCTACACTGCTAAGACTTTTATCAGGTCTTAATTCAGCCAAAGGATTTGAAGGGGGAAAAGTTTCAATTCCTAGATCATACAAGGATAATATAGCCTTCTTATTTTATCCCCTATTTAATTTTGAAGGGACAGGAAGAGAAAATATTATTTTTAATGAGGACATGGATATAAGATTTTCTGAGTTATTGGAAGATGATGTTTATAATAAAAATATAAAAATTAACCCCTTAAACCTATCATCTGGTCAGGCTCAAAAAATATCCCTGCTTAGAGTCCTAAATTCTGAAAAAAAGGTGATTTTTCTAGATGAGCCAACAACAAATCTAGAAAGAGAATCTATAGAAAAATTAAAAAAATATCTAGAAGCTATTAAAAAAGAAAAATTAGTTATAATAATAATGCACAGCGACGAATATGATGAAATAGCTGATGGCATATATAAGATAGGTGATGATAAAAAGCTTATAATAGAAATGTAAGGAGACCTCGGAGAAAATGAGGTCTTTTTATAGACCCTTAACAAATAAGATCTCGTTTAAAAGCGAGGTCTTTTTATTTTAATATTATTTAGCAAAGGGCTAGTTTGGTGGATTTCTTATTGGAAATTAGGCTTTTGGGGTATTTATATAAAAAGAATATTGTGCGCCAAAGGAGAAGATTATGTATGAACTTAAGAAAGTAAGCATTCCATCAGGGGAAACTATTGCTTATAGAGAGGCTGGTAGGGGTGATAAAAACATTTTATTAATCCATGGCAACCAGTGCTCTTCTACTATCTATGATGATTTTATGAAAAGATATGAGAAAAGGGCGAAGCTTTATGCCATAGACCTTGCTGGTTTTGGGGAGTCTTCTTATAATAATAGGCATACAAAAATTACAGATTGGGCCAGGGATGTGGATGAATTTATGGAGGCCCTTGGTATAGATAAGGCCATTATCGTGGGCCATTCTGCTGGCGGTGGTGTGGGCCTTAAGCTTGCTACAGATTTTGGAGAAAGGGTAGACCATCTTATCCTCATCGCATCTGTGGGGGTAAAGGGCTTTTATCTTCCAAAATTAGATTCATTTTTCAAACCGATTCCAGGCCAATTTGCCTACACTTATGAAGAAATTGCTGGCCACCCTTCAATTTTATTTGTCGAAAAGCTTATTAGGGACGGGTCAAGGCTTTCTGCCAAAAATATGTGGATGCAAAGCCTTTACAACCTTAGGTCTCCAGAAAAATCTCACTTTGAGACCTATATTGATGAATTTTTCAAGGAAAGGTGCTTTACAGACATAAGCGTGGCCCTTTGTCAGTTTAATATTACAGATGATATCACCTTCCAAAAGGGAGATGGGTCTATTGCAAAGATTAAGGCTCCTGTAAGCTGGATAGCCGGCAAGAGGGATATGGTAGTTCCATTTGCCATAGCAGAAGATTCTATTAAATATTTCCCTGGAAAGGCAGAGCTTATCGCTCTTGACCAAGCAGGCCACATGGTTTTTAATGACGCTCCAGAAGAGTTTTATGGCCATGTGGATAGGATATTAAAAGAAAGTGGGATATAAAATGACAAAGTATAAAGATATTTATGATAAAAAAGTGATGACTGCAAGTAAGGCTTTGGATTTGATAAGAGATGGGGACTATATTTTCTCAGCCCAGGCTACAGCTGAGCCAATTGAAATCATGTCTAATCTCGGGCACTTAAAAGAGACTGGAGTAAGGGGTTGTGTCCTTGTGACTTGCCTACCCCTTAGGGATTATGATTATTTTCACGACCAAGATATGAAGGGAATTTTGGACCACCACGCCTGGTTTATGTCTCCTGGTCTTAGGAAGGCCTATGAGGAAAAGTTGGTAAGCCCTGTCCCACAAAGGTCTACGACTATTTTAAAAAAGACCCTAAAGAGGATTGAAAAGGAAAATAGGAGGCCGGTTGTAATTTGTACTGTATCACCAATGGATAGACACGGATATTTTTCCTTGTCCGTGTCAAATGTTTACGAGATGGACCTTATAGAAGCTGGGGCCCTGACCCTAGTTGAGGTAAATCCAAATTTCCCAAGGACCTTTGGAGATAACCAGGTTCATGTGTCAAGGGTGGATGCCATAGTTGAGGCAAATCATCCAATTCCTACTGTAAAGCTTGCTCCATATGGAGAAATTGATTCCAAGATCGGAGCCTATATAGCAGATTATATAGAAGATGGGTCCACAATCCAGCTTGGTATAGGCAATATTCCAAATGCTGTAGCCCATGAATTAAAAAGCAAAAAGCACCTGGGCATCCACACAGAGATGTTCACAGAAACAATGATAGATTTGATAGAATGCGGGGCGGTGGATAATTCGCAAAAAGGCCTTTTAAATGGCTATTCTGTAGCATCCTTCACCCTAGGCAGCAGGAGGCTCTACGATTATATAGATAACAATCCAGCAGTACTCTTTAAATCATCAACCTTCACCAACGACCCTTACACAATTGGGTTAAATAAGAAGTTTGTATCTATAAATGCTGCCCTAGAAATAGACCTCTACGGCCAGGCAGCCTCAGAAACTGTTAATGGTCTGCCTTTTTCTGGCACAGGTGGCCAGTCAGAAACAGTAAATGGGGCCCAAAGATCAGAAGGGGGCAAATCTTTCCTAGCTATGCATTCAACTTATACAAAAAGGGATGAAAATGGAAATGAAAAGACCTATTCAAAAATAGTTCCTTATCTTTCGAGAAATCAAGCGGTGACAACATCCAGAAATGATGTAAATTATGTGGTGACGGAATATGGGGTAGCTGATCTTACAGGACTTACCATAGGAGAAAGGTCCAGGGCCCTAATAGAAATAGCCCACCCTGATTTTAGGGAGGACCTTATTAAAAAAGCAGAAGAGCTTATGATTTGGTAAAAAGTAAAAGACCTCGGTTGAGGTCTTTTCATGTATAAGGTTCTTCATCAATTTCTGCTGCGGTGCTCTGCACCTTGAGAAAATCAATCTAACTGCGACTCACAAAAATTGATGCTCCTATTCGTCGCATAAAATTTTGTTCCCTGCATAAGGTTTCTCATCAGTTTTTACTTCGCAAGCTTTGCTTGCTTGAAAAACTGTGAGAACCGCAAAAAAATCGCTTACGATTTTTTTTGCTACCATTACATTAATACCCAGGTTTACCAAGTAGTTTAAACATTGCTTTCTTATAAGCTTCTACTCCTGGTTGGTCGAATGGGTTTACTCCTAGCATGTAGCCTGATACTCCTACTGCTATTTCGAAGAAATAGAAGAGTTCTGCTAGAGTTCTTTCGTTTACTTTTTCGATCTTGACCCTAATATTTGGTACTCCGCCTTCTACGTGGGCCATTGCTGTACCTTCCATGGCTTGTTTGTTAACGTAGGACATTTTTTTGCCTGCTAGGTAGTTTAGGCCATCTAGGTTGTCGGCATCGGTTTTGATTTCTATGTCTTTGTCTACATTTTCGACTTCTATTACTGTTTCAAATAGATTTCTCTTGCCATCTTGGATCATTTGGCCTACTGAGTGGAGGTCTGTGGTGTTATTTACACTTGCTGGGAAGATTCCCTTACCATCTTTGCCCTCAGATTCGCCATAAAGTTGCTTCCACCATTCAGCTACATATTTTAGCTTTGGTTCGTAATTTACGAGGACTTCGATGTCTTTGCCAGCTTCATGGAGCATATTTCTTACTGCAGCGTATTTGATTGCATCATTTTCCATAGATTTAAGAGTATATTTTTCTCTACCATCAGCAAAACCTGCCATAAATTCGTCTATATCAATACCTGCTACAGCTAGTGGGAGTAGGCCTACTGCAGATATTACAGAAAATCTTCCGCCTATATCATCTGGCACTACAAAGGTTTCATAGCCTTCTTTTGTAGCTAAATCTTTTAAGGCACCCTTGGCCCTGTCTGTTGTGGCAAAAATTCTCTCTCTTGCACCTTCCTTACCATATTTTTCCTCGATAGCTTCTTTTAGAAATCTAAAGGCTATAGCTGGCTCAGTAGTTGTACCTGATTTTGAGATTACATTTAAGCTGTAGTCCTTATCCTTGAGGTAGTCAAGAAGTTCTACCATGTATTGGCCAGAGATTTGGTTACCTGCGTAGATTATTTGAGTTTTTCTATTTGAGTTAAAATAAGAATCGCATGCCACATCCACGGCCTTGATACCTAGGTAGGATCCGCCTATACCAATAGATACAAGAACATCTGAATTTGATCTGATTTTATCAGCTGCCATTTTAATTCTTTCAAATTCTTCCTTGTCATAGTCAACTGGCCTATCAATCCAGCCTAAAAAGTCATTGCCCTTGCCTGACTTATTAATAAGAGTATCAAAAGCATCAAGAGCCCTTCCTTCATAGTCTTTCAAATTTTCTAAGTTAACATTATTTAAATCTAATTTCATGTTTCCTCCTATCCTTCTTTATATGATTATACCCTTAAAGGAAATTTCTTATAACAAATTATATTTATTAAAAAGCAAGCTTTAATCACTAGTCTGCATAATATTTCAAAATGAAAATCATTATCAATAACAAAAGTATGAGTGTATATTATAAGAAAACGAGCCTAATTGATTTCTATATACCCTCGAAAATGACTATTTTAAAAGAATTTTGCAAGGGAACAGTGATAATGATAATGATTATACATATCATATTTAGAAAGATTAAAACTTTAGAATCATTCTTGACAATTCGTATAATTAATAATATAGTATGAATAACAGGTGATATGAAGTCACGAAAAAATATAAAGGAGATTATTATGGCAGAACTAAAAGGAACAAAAACAGCACAAAACTTAATCACATCATTCGTTGGTGAATCACAAGCCAAAATGAGATATACATATGCTGCAAAAACTGCAGAAAAAGAAGGTTATAGACAAATCGCAGCAATCTTTAGAGAAACAGCTATGAACGAAGGCGAACACGCTGCAAGATTTTATAAATTCCTAAGAGAAGAATTCAAATTAGAAACAATCGAACTAACAGAAGGCTATACAGCTTGGCCAGTAATTTGGCATGATACACTAACAAACCTACAAGGTGCTATAGATGGTGAAAACGAAGAATGCGAAGATATGTATCCATCATTTGCTGACGTAGCAGAAGAAGAAGGATTCGACGAAATCGCTAGAGCATTCAGAAATATAGCAAAAGCTGAAGGAGCTCATAGAGATAGATACCAAAAACTACACGACAATGTAGAAAATGGAACAGTATTTGAAAAAGAAGAATCAGTAATCTGGAAATGTGGAAACTGTGGCTTCCTATATGAAGGCAAAAAAGCACCAAAAATCTGCCCAGCATGCCACCACCCACAAGAATGGTTCGAAGTAGCAGCTTTCAATTACTAAAATAAACTCTAAACCCGACCTCGGTCGGGTTTTTATTTTGCCTATAATGGTAAAATTATATAAAATGGGTATTAATATAATTATAAGGAAAGTAAGGTTTCTCATCAGTTTATGCTTCGCACTTCGTGCTTGATAAACTGTGAGAACCGAAAAAAATCGCTTACGGTATAAAGCACCCCATTCAAGGTTGGGGTGTAAAGAATGTAATATTTTTCAACGAACGCTCCTTCTCTCGACTCCGCTCGAGATAAAATTCGTCGCGTTCTTATGAAAAAATTACATAAGGTTTCTCATCAGTTTATACTTCACACTTCGTGCTTGATAAACTGTGGGAACCATAAAAATTTTACCTATAAAATTTTTATTACCATTAAAGGAGGAATATATGAAAGTAATAGTATGCAAAGATTATGATGATATGAGCAAGAAGGCTAGTGAGCTTGTTATTAGCAATATGATTGAAAAGCCTCAAATAAAGTTTGGTTTTGCGACAGGTTCTAGCCCTATTGGTCTTTACAAAAACCTGATAGCTGCCCAAAAAGAAGGGGAGATTTCTTTTAAATATGCTAAGAGTGTGAACTTAGATGAATATGTAGGAATTGATAAGGCTAATGAACAATCCTATTCTTATTTTATGGATGAGAATCTTTTTGATCATGTAAATATCAATAAAGAAAACACCCACCTACCATATGCTCCAGAAAATGATGAGAAATATGCTATCGAATACAGAAAAATCTTAGATGATTTTGGCCAAAGAGATATTCAAATCCTAGGTCTTGGACCAAATGGCCACATAGCCTTTAATGAGCCTGCTGATAAATTAAATAGACGCGCATCTATTATAAAATTAACAGATTCTACTATAGAAGCCAACTCAAGATTTTTTGAAAATGAGGATGAAGTTCCAAAATACGCCCTTTCAATGGGGGTTGAAGAAGTATTTGATGCCAAGACCCTAATAGTACTTGCTAGCGGCAAGAGCAAACATGAAGCTGTAAAAAGACTCTTAAATGATGATACAATTTCAACTGAGCTTCCATGCTCTCTTCTAAACCTTCACCCAAATGTTTACCTATTTGTAGATGAAGAAGCCTATAATGGCTAAAACTTTATAGTTTTATTTAAAAAATCACCTCTATTAGCTGATGCTTATTTTTCCATTTGCTAATAGGGGCGTTTTTTTCATTTTTATTTGCTTTTCTTTATAATTTTTAGATGGTTTACTACTGATTAGTTTTTCTGTAGGA
Organism: uncultured Anaerococcus sp.; assembly: GCF_963512375.1. Lineage (NCBI taxonomy): Bacteria > Bacillati > Bacillota > Tissierellia > Tissierellales > Peptoniphilaceae > Anaerococcus > uncultured Anaerococcus sp. Next base: position 26,906 of record NZ_CAUPMI010000021.1, on the reverse strand, counting down.
ACTTGGGCTTAGGCCTGTGAAATCCTTGAAGGCTCTGGTAAAGTTGGATGGATTTTTGAAATTAAGGTCATTGCTTATTTCAATAATGCTTAAGTTACTTTTTAGAAGTAGTTCTTGGGCCTTTATCAATCTTAGTCTTTGTATATATTTCATAGGTGTGTATTGAAAGGTTTTGCTAAATTTATCATTTAGACTTGATTTTGAAATTTTAAATTTCTTAGAGATTTCTTCTAAGCTTATATCATTATCAAGATTTTCTCTCATATATATTTCAATTTCATTAACGAGTTCAGTGTGATTTATCTTAAAATAGTTCATCTTGTTTGGATTCATTCCTATTTTTCCAATCCTATAAATTAGCTCTAGGGTTAGCAATTTTATTAGTAAAAAATCTTCACTTTTTAGGGCTAGAATTAAGTTGTTGGCAAGATTTATTAGGCTTTTTTCTCTCATTACATAACCCATATTCTTTATATTTTTAAAGTTATAGAGGAATTTGCCAATGTAAGGGAAGAGATTGGAGTTTTTATCTAGGACTTTATCTAAGATTATAATATTAAAGGCCCTAGTTCTGTGGCTAGTTGTGAAGGAAAATTTCGATTCTGGTATAGATCTTCCTATAAAGAGTTCATTAGTTGTTATTAAGACCTTTGAATCTTTTATATAGGTAAAGTAGTTTCCCTCATAGCAATAGCCTATCCTATAACCTAAGCTGCCTTTTGAGGCTGAATTTTTGGCTTCATATTTTTTGTCAAGGCTAATATATAAGACAAAGACGCCAGGTATAAGCTCATAAGAAGTCATCTTATTTTCGGGATTTTCTATGCCTATGTAATTTATAATTCTAGGATCACTTGTTGGGAAGGATTCAAAGCCCCAAGATTTTAATCTAGTATCTTTCATTTACAAACTCCACTATATTTTCGTCAGTATTTTTGATAAATTCATAATCGTGGCTTATGATTATTATAGTTTTTCCAGCGATTTTCATTTGCTTTATTATGTCTATAAGCCTTTGCATATTTTCATAGCAAAGACCAGATGTTGGTTCGTCTAGGATGACTATTTTTTTGGGACTTGCCATTGCAAGACCTAGGGCAAGCCTTTGTTTTTCTCCGCCAGAAAGCCTTTGGGGATGACGGTCTTTTTTGTCGGCTAAGTTTAAAGTTAATAGGCTTTTTTCTATTAGATTCTTATCATCGCTTACAATTGCCATCTCCATTTCAACTGATTCTGTAAAAAGCTGGTAATTTACATCTTGCATGACAAGGGAAATATAGGCTCCATGATTTTTTATAAGCTTATTTTTATAATAGATTTTTCCATTTTGTTTTTTATTTAGACCACATAGGTTTCTAATAAATGAGCTTTTGCCTATACCATTAGCCCCGATTATAAAATATATACCAGGCTCAAAACTAATGGAAAAATCAAAAATTTGAGGAGAATCTTTGTAGGCACAAGAAAAATCCTTGCATAGTAGACCTTGCGTATTATCACAATTTTTGTCAAAGAGATTTTTTATTTGGTACTTATCAGACTTTAGGTCTTCTTTTCTTATTTCATCAAGAGTCCTTAATTTGTGGTCTTTTATGACTTTAGGAGTCAGTTGGTTTTTCGTGTATGTGATGGACTTTTTATTTTCTATTACTATTAGCTTATCTAAAATGTTTTTAAGATAATATAGCCTATGTTCAGCTATGATTATAATTTTGCCCATGCTTTTTAGGACCTCTAAGCAAGATGATAGCTTATTTATGGATTCCTTATCAAGGGATGCTGAAGGCTCATCAAAGATATAGACCTCATTATCCATAACAGCTACAGAAGTTATTGCAATTAGCTGTTTCTGACCACCTGATAGGGTGAATAAATCCTTATCAAGTAGGCTATCACTTGAAAGAAGCTTGCTATAGTAAGAAATCTTCTTATATATATTATCCCTAGGCTCATTTCTATTTTCCAGAGCAAAGGCTATTTCATCAAGAGAATTAACAGCATAAAACTGGTTTTTAGGATTTTGAAAAACTGTTGCTATGAAATTTGATCTACTACTTATATCCTTGTCCAAAAGTGATTTGCCATTTAAGAGCAAATCGCCAGTAAGCTTTGCCTTATCAACTTCCGGTATTATCCCATTTATACTTTTAATTAATGATGATTTGCCAGCACCTGATTTTCCGGTGATGACGTTTATTGTTCCTTTTTCAAATTTTATATTTATTTGATCTAGTATTTTATTTTCCTTGTCACTTTCCTTAAAGCTTAGGGAAAAATTTTTAAATTCTAGCATAATTTTATCCTTATAAATAAGCTTATTATAAATATTCCAAAGGCAAGAAGTATATAGTCTATGCTTCTTAGCTGAGCACTTGAAATTGATGATCTCTCGCCATCTACTTTCATTCCCCTGGTCATGGCTGATATAGCGACATTGTCGGCAGTTTGGGATGTAATCATAAGCAGCGGAACAAACTTGTATTCGATAAACCTTGACGGGTTTTTGAAAAAACTTTTTAGGGTTAAATCGTGCATATACATGGCTTCCCCGATGATTTTGTAATCTTGCTTGATGGAGTAGAAAAACCTAAACATGACAGAAATAGGGATTATGATTGTATTTGGCATTTTTATCTTTTGAAGGGAGTAAACAAGGTCGCTCATCTTTGTGGTGGTCATAGTATAATAACCCATAATAAGACCTGGTAGTATCTTAATTACTATGCCGGCATAGAGATTTAAAATCATTGCCCAAAAGCTATTTGGGAATTTTTCCATGATATTTTGCCCAAGAAAGGCTAAGCCAGTATAAAAAATACCCTTGGAGACAAGGGATATTTTTCTATCATATAGGGCGAAAAGATAGGGAAGGAGCGCTAGGAAGATACCCAGATAGTAGTACCTCCTAGCTAGTGAGCCTTCCATAGTGCTTATACCTATTATTAAGGTCAAAAAGAACTTGGTTCTAAAATCAATTTTCATTAAGCCATACCTGCTTTTTTGAAATGTTTATTTAATACCTTTATTCCTATGGTGCAACCCAGATAGCCACCGATCATTCCTAAGATTACAACAGGTAGGAAGGACCATGTAGGCATTACTGAGAGTAATTTTTCTACATAAGCTTCTCCATATCCTTGATCTATTAGGGATTTAGCGTAAGAATCTCTAGCTAGATACATAGGAATTAGATTTGCGGCTGCAAAAATCATAAAGACTGTATAGGTAACTCTTGCGGTTTTGATTGACTTATAGGAGCCAGTTTTTAAGATAAATTCACAGATTATTGATAAGATAATTATGGCTGGTAGAACAATTGCACCATGGCCAGACATAGAAAATACAAGGCCAAAAATTATACCCATAATCAAAACCATGCCAAACTTATTTATCTTTGTAGAATAAAGCATAAAGACAGGACCTGATACTAAGCCACAAGCAAAAGGGACAAGAGGCATTAAGACTGGCACAAAGCCAATCATACCTCCACACCAAGTAGCCATTACAGTAAGGAGTGAAAAAACTCCTGCATTTACTAAATCACGTATTCCAAATTTATTCATTATTTCCTCCTAGTAGATAAATTCTTCTGATTTTTTGGAAGATTCTATCATTTTTTTATAAGTTTTGCTGTTTTTAAGAAGGTCATCGTGCTTGCCGAAGGCTTCTATTTTGCCGTCATTCATAACAATTATCTGATCGACATTTTCTATTGATTTCATCCTGTGAGATATAATTATTACTGTCTTATTTTTTGTCAATTTGTTAAGGGATTCTTGGATATATTTTTCATTTTCTACATCAAGGCTTGCTGCTATTTCATCTAAAAGAATTATTTCGGCGTTTTTTAGAAAGGCTCTGGCTATTGATATTCTTTGCCTTTCTCCTCCAGATAGCTTGCTGCCATTTTCCCCTATTTCTGTTTGGTAACCATCCTTAAGCTTGTTTACAAATTCATCACAATTTGCAAGCTTAGCGGCTTTTAATACTTCTTCATCACTAGCATCAGCTTTTCCTATTCTAATATTATCCATGACAGAACCATTAAAGAGAATTACATCTTGAAAGACCATGGAAATATGCTTGAATAAATCAGCTGTATCTGTAGTTTTTATATCCTTATCACCAATAGAAATTATTCCTTTATCATAGTCGTATAGTCTAGCTATTAGCTTTATTAGGGTAGATTTACCACAACCAGATGGGCCAACTAGGGCGCTTGTCTTAGCTTGAAGGGCATTAAAGGAAATCCTATCTATTACCTTTTTATCATCAAGGTAGGAAAATTCCACATCTTTTCCTTCAATATCAAATGATTTTATATCAGCCCTATTTCCTTTTTTGATTTTTTCATTCCTAAGGGCCTTAATTTTTTCTATAGGGCTATCCATATACATTAATTCCCCATAGGCTTGGTTAAAGGCTGCCACTCCGTCAATAAGTCTTGCTCCTGCAAACAAGTAGCCTGCAAAGTATAAAATATTAATTTCTCCTGCCATAAGCTGTCCAAGTCCGACAAATATTACAAGGGCTATGGATAAGTTTGCAATAATAGTAGCTGATACGATCGGTATAACTTGTCCTAGTTCAGTCTTTATATGCTTCTTTTCAAGGTCTTTTACAAAGTTTCTTGCCTGTTTTTCCTTTTCATCTGATAGCTTGTAGGATTTGATTTCTGTAGACAAATCAATTAATTCTTGAAAAATTTTTGAGGACTTTCTTTGCTCTTGGTAATAGGTCCCGGTCGCTTTTATTTGCATTTTCCTTGAAAATAAATTTAAAATGATTGAAAAGCCAATAGGAATAATAACAGCAAGGCCTAGTTTGAAATTGCCAAGTAATAGTAATATGGAAATAAGAGCAAAATTGATCAAAAATCCATAAAAACTAGGTAGAGAATGACTAAGGCCATGCTCAATTGTATCTACATCCTTCATAATGGTTTGGGAAAGATCGGTGATATCTCTTCTTGAGTAGAAAGAAAGTGGTAATTCCTTGATGATTTCTATAAGCTCTATCCTTAGATTAGCTGATTCCTTGTAGGTTTCGTTGTAGGTTGTGATATAGTCTTTATTAATTATAAAAAGCATCACTAGGCCTATTATGAAAAATGCTAGAATTGAAATTGCTAGCTTCATATCACCAAGACCAAGCAAGCCCTGGAGGACATACATCAAAAGCATAATAGGTAGCATGTAGGAAAGGCTTTTGAGGGTTGAATATTTAATTGCAACTATAGCTCCTTCTGCACCCTTATCTGTTAGAGCGAAGCGGTTTTTAAGATATTTTTTCATTAATTTACCCTCCATTCGTTTGCAGTCTCATATAGGTCTACGAAGTTCTTGTATTTACCATTTTCTTTTATCAAGTTATCATGACTAGCTCTTTCTACAATCTTGCCATCTTCTACAAGGAGAATTTCGGAAGCTCCTCTAATAGAAGAAAGCCTATGGGCAATCATGATTGTAGTCCTGTCTTTAATTAGAGATTTAAAAGCGATTTGAAGTTCGTATTCATTCTCTGGGTCGGCAGCAGCTGATGCCTCATCTAAGATAATAATTTTAGGGTTTTTTAGGAAAATCCTTGCAATAGATATCCTTTGCTTTTCACCACCAGATAAGTTTATCCCATCTGCACCAATAACTGCATCATACTTATCCTTAAATTTTTCTATAAAATCATCGCATCTTGCAAGCCTTAAAGCCTCATAAACTTCATCCTTGCTAGCATCTTTTTTTGCTAGCCTTACATTATCAAAAATTGAAATGCCAGAAAAAAGTTGAGGATTTTGAAAAACTATGCCTATCTTATCCATTAAAGCATCTTTTTTATAGGAAGAAATATTTTTGCCTCCTATAAGAATTTCCCCGCAATCAACTGGATATAGGCCTGAAATAAGCTTAGCTATTGTAGACTTACCAGATCCAGAAGAACCAACCAGGGCATAGACCTTATCTTGGTCAAATTTGACAGAAAAATCCTCAAGGATTTTATGAGAGCCGTCATAAGAAAAATCCACATTTTTAAATTCTATATCGTAGGATGAAAAGTTTTCTTCCTTGCCAAAAGAGATTTCTTTGATTTTCATTTCTTCAAATAAACTCTCAAGATTGTCAACTGCAGAATTTGCTTGGAATATGTACATGGATACATACATGATTTTCATAGTGTTAGCAAAATACATCCCCATAAAAAGGGTGAAAAATAAAATTTTAGCAGCCCATATATGAGGATCTGCTCCCTTGCTTACCATAAAAATTGCAAGAAAAACTGGGCTTATGATGAAAATATTTAAAATCCATTGGAATAATACAAAGGGAATCCTACAAGACATAGAATATTTGTAGACCATATCTTTGTAAGTAAGGATTGATTGGTGAAGTTTCTTAAAACCTACAAGAGGTGCGTTAAAAATTTTGACAACTGGCATATTTCTAACATATTCCACAGCTCCTGCATTCATTTGATCAAGCTTATCCATATAAATCTTCATAAAAGATTGGTCACCCATCATATTTTTGATTAGAACTAAGGATATTCCTATAATGATTAGGAAAAATATTCCCAAATACATATCGATAATAAAAGTTAAAATAATCATAAAGATGGGAGTGAGTATTGCACAAGTCTGATCTGGTATAAGGTGGGCAACAATCATATGGGTTTGCTCGACATTGTTGTCAATTATTTTTCTGACCTGGCCAGAATCGTGGGTGTCAAAAAAGCTATTAGAAGCCTTTAACAAATGTCCTATTCCCTTTTCACGAAGTCGAGTTTCAAGCCTAAAACCAGCCAAATGACTCATCCATGTACCGGAAAAATAAAAAATTCCATAGCTGATAAATAGGATTAAGATTTTAGTAGGAAAATTTGCTAAGTTTTTCAAATCTTGTCCAATAAAAACGTTTTTTAGCAAAATCCAAATGAGATAATAAGCGTAAAATTCTAAGACTATGCCAAAAGCTGATAATATCACAGCTAATAATCCGTGGAATTTTCGCTCAGGCATATATGAAAATAATTTTTTATATAAGGTCATATCAAGCTCCTTTCATACTGATAATCAATATCATTATATAAGAAATTAAAAGTTTTGTCTTATCATAAAAAATAAATATGTCATAAATTTCAAAGAATATAAGATTAGTTAAAGAAAATAAGACTAAGTGAAAATAAGCTTAATTTATGCTTGCAAGTAGAATATAAGTTAACCTTGTAATTTCTAAGTGAATTTTAGTTTTTAAGGCTTAAAAAAAGAGAACAAATGTTCTCTCAGAGTGTAGACTTATTAATATATTTTTAAATACTTATATTTGGAATCCTGAATTCATGGGATTCTTCCTCACTTCGTTCGTCTGAATGACATCTGAAAATGACCTTGTCGATAGCTCGAGAACATATGTTCACTTTGTATTGATTATTAAATTTTATTCAAGGCTCATCTTGTATTAAGCAAGTGAAAATAAGCTCGTAGATACAGATTCTAATATGTTTTTTAAGAATAATAATTTTATTTTCTATTTTATCTCATCTCCCAAGTGCCTTAGTTTTTCTACTTGTTCTTCATGACCTAGGACTATTAGGACATCGCCAATCTTAAAGCTATAGTCAACTGGCGGATTAAAGAGCATTTTATTATCTTCTTTCTTTTTTATAGCAAGGATGGTAAGGCCTGTTTTGTTTGGTATTTGGGCCTCTAGGAGGTTTTTATTTTCTAGGTAGGATCCTCTGTGGACTATTACTTCTTCTAGGTCTAGCTCCAGATCACCTACTTTGGTCACCACATCCAAAAAGGCCATTATATTTGGCTTGGTTATGAGAGAGGCCATCCTCTTGCCGCTTATTTCTATGGCTGAGATGGTTTTGTTGGCGCCGACTTTCATTAGCTTCTTGCTGCCTGATTTTGTGATGGCATTTGAGATTATATAGATATCCTTATTCATGTGTCTGGCTGTAAGGACTGTTACGATATTATCTACCTCTGTATCAAGGGTTGAAATTAGGCCCTTGGCCCTTGCTATCCCTGCCTGGTTAAGGATGTCTTCTTCTGTAGATTGGCCTTCTATTACTAGGATATCGTGGTGACTGTAATCGTCTAGGTCCGCATGATCATTTGTTATTACCACGAAATTTTTCTTCTCCTTTATAAAGTTATCTATGATGACTTCTGCTAGCTCTCCTGACCCACATATTATGTAGTGGTCCTTTAGGGCCTTAATTTTCTTTTCCATCTTATTTCCCTTCCATAAATCTCCGATTTTTCCTTCTATAAACATGGCTACAACTGTTGTGAAGGTGTAACCAACTATGCCTACTCCCATAAAGATCATAAATATCGAAAATAGCTCTGAGGCATCATTTGTCGTGCCCACCTCGCCGAAGCCTACTGTCGATATGGTTATAACTGTCATGTAGAGGGCATCTATCATGTCTACCTCAGCAAGGGACATATAGCCCATAATTCCCACGATTAACAAGCTTATGAAGGCTATTATTATAAGCTTGAGTTTCCTTTTATCTTCCATAAGAACCTCTCCTTTATTTGATTATAGTATATTTTTAAATAAAAAGCTAGAGGAGGAAATTTTTGGGTATTAACTAGTAAAAGAGAGGTGGATTTATGAAAAATTTTAAAAAGATGCTTCCATATTTGTTAATCGATGCTGTGGCATTTTATATATCACCAAAGCTTATGATAGACACAGGCTCTGCCATGTTTCTCTTGCTCTTAGTAATACCGCTAATTTGTCTTTTTACAGCTCTAATTTATACCTACAAAAATAATTTTTCCTGGGCTTATCCAATCCTGGTCATGGTTCTTTTTGTCCCATCGGTCTTCATTGACTATAATGATAGTGCCTTTATTTATACCTTTATTTTTGGTGGGATAAGTTTAATAGGTTCATTTGTTGGTAAGCTTTTTAGCAGTTATAAATAAAGGATGATAATTTATGAAATTAATGAAATCTTTCCCAGATGGAACCTTGATAGTTCCCATGTTTATATCAGCCCTTATAACGACCCTTCGTGCCTGATTTATTTAAGATTGGGGGCCTAACTGAGTCCATATTTTCGGGAGTTTCTATGAATTTCCTCTTGGCAAGTGCTGTGTTTTTGTCAGGAACTCTTTTAAATTTTTCAGTCCTTGGTCATGTGATCAAAAGATATGGGCTTTTAATCCTGACTCGCCTTATCTTTAATACGATCTTTGGGGTAATCTTTGCTAAATTTTTTGGCCTAGCAGGTATCTTTGGCATATCATCAATTGCCTTTATAGTATGTCTTACAAGCCTTAATCCGACTATATTTCTAGCAATTGTAAATGACTACGGCGATGAGACTGACAAGGCGGCCTTTGGGATTTTATCCCTTGTGGCAAGTCCGGTTATACCTATGTTTATCTACGGGCTTACAAGTCCTACAGACCTTGATCTCATGCCAATTATCTCGACCATGATTCCCCTAGGTGTGGGAGTTATTATAGGAAATCTTGATAAGGAACTTGCAGACTTTTTGGGCTCTGGCATGTCCTATATAATATTTTTCCTAGGCTGGACTGTGGGGGCTTCTATAAATTTACTAGATGCTTTAAGTGCTGGCCTTTCAGGCCTTGTTATGATAATTTTTTATTATCTAATAAGCTTTGTCCCTTTATTTATCATCGAGAGATTTTTTATGAAAAGAAAGGGGATTTCAGCTGTAGCCATGTCAACCCTAGCAGGAGTGTCAGCTTCTGTGCCAATGCTTATGGCAGGGTCAAACCCAGAACTTGCCCCTTACGCAGGATCAGCTGCTGCCATAGTGAGCCTTTGTGTGGTCTTATCGGCTATAATTAGCCCAAGCCTTGCCAAAAAACTCCATAAATAAAAAAATCCTCTAGCTAGGCTAGAGGTATTTTTATACAAATAAGCTTGCTCCTGGTCCTAGTGGAATTTTGAAAATCATCCACACTATTAATAGGATGGTCCAGAAGATTAAAAATGCTATGGAATAAGGAAGCATGGTTGATATTAGGGTACCAAGGCCTCTTTCCTTATCATATTTTTGCATGAAGACTACAATCATGGCAAAGTAGCTCATAAGCGGGCTTATGATGTTGGTTGATGAGTCTGCAATCCTGTAGGCCATTTGGCTAAGCTCTGGTGATAGGCCTAGGCCATAAAACATTGGCACAAAGATTGGGGCCATGATTGCCCACTTGGCAGAGGCCGAACCTATGAAGAGGTTGATAAAGGCTGATAGGATTATAAATAAAATTATAAGCCCAATGCCTGATAGGCCTATTGATTCCAAAAATTCTGCACCCTTGACAGATAGGATGGTGCCAAGGTTGGTGTAGGCGAAAAATGCTACAAATTGAGCTGCAAAGAAGGATAGGACTAGGAAGCTTCCCATGGATTCCATGGACTTGCTCATTGATGCAACGAGGTCCTTTGAGTTGTTGATTTTTCCTACAGTCTTACCAAAGATATAACCTGGTATCAGAAACATTAGGAAGATCGCAGCGATTAGCCCCTTTGATAGGAAGGCATCTAGGGTCATATTTCCCTTTGCGTCAGCTTCTCTAAGGATTGCCCCTTGTGGGATTGTCAAAAATCCAAGGACAATTAAGAAAATTCCAAGGCCTATTAGGGAATTCCTAAGGGCCTTTCTTTCAAGGTCTGTAAGTGGGGCATCTTCGTGGATATAATCTCCTGTGTAGGTGCCCAGGTTTGGTATTACGATTTTTTCTGTAACGACAGTTCCTACTATAGTTAGGATAAAGGTTGAAACAAGAAGGAAATACCAGTTGCCAGCTACATCCACACTTGCAGAAATATTGGCAGCCCTTAGGGCCTCGTTGGTGATGCCTGATAGAAGGGCATCGGTTGGGCCAAAGATGAGGTTTGCTGAAAAGCCTCCAGAAACACCTGCAAAGGCTGCAGCAAGACCTGCAATTGGGTGCTTGCCAGCTTGGGCAAAGATCATAGCCCCAAGAGGGATTACAACTACATAGCCTGCATCAGATGCGATATTTGACACGATTCCTGCAAAGACTACAGCCCCTGTAAGGATGAGGGATGGGACATTTGATAGCATCCTTCTAAGACCTGCATCAAAAAATCCTGCATCCTCAGCTACTCCCACTCCAAGCATAGCCACAAGGACAATTCCAAGGGGAGCAAAGGATGTGAAGTTTGGCACAAGGGATGAGAACATATAGCGGATGCCCTCAGGAGTTAAGAGGCTGATAGCTTTTATAGTTGCCTCGCTTTCTTCCTTGGCATCATAATAATTCACGGTAACTCCTGCAGATGCACAAATTTGAGCAATCACTGCAAGAATAGCAATCATGATTACAAAGATAATAGCCGGATGGGGAAGAGCATTGCCCACTCTTTCTATCTTAGCTAAAATCCCGCCCGACTTCTTCTCGGGAGATTTTTTTATTTTATTCATATTTTTCCTTTCTATTATTATAAAAATTATTGAATAAATTCATACCCTTTTTTATACCAGTTATTGGCTTTTATGTCAATCTATTAGAATGATTGGTAAATTTAACCAATAAAAAACAAAGCTTAAGCTTAGGGTCATTTTGATAAAAAGGACATATAAAGATAAATTTTTTAACCTTTTATTTTTCAATTTTAACCTTTTATCAGAAAATCAATGCATAGTTTTGAAATTGATATTATGATATAAGCAGGAGGTAGGGATGAAAGTTGACATAATTATTGATGAAACCATCGAAGAAACCCAGGTGAAAATATTTGCCAAGGAGTATTCTAAGGAAGTCGAAACCATAAAAGATTTGCTATCTGATAGATTAGTTGACAAGCTTGTGGTTTTTCGTGATAAGGAGGTTTTCATACTTTCCTATGAAGAAATTATAAGAATCTTCGCCCAAGATAAAAGTGTTTTTATAAAAACAAGGAACGGAACTTTTTCATCAAGACTTGCTATTTATGAATTAGATCAGAAACTTGATAAAAGGAAGTTCATCAGAATATCTCGTTCAGACATTGTAAATCTCGACTTTGTCAAAAAGCTTGACTTATCTTTTACAGGAACAATCGCTGTGGAACTTAAAAACGGAGATGTTGCTTATGTATCTAGGAGAAATTTAAAAGAATTTAAGAAGGCTCTTGGCCTATAGGAGGACTTATGGAAAAATTTAAAAATTTATTAGGTGGATTCTTGGCTGGTGTAGGAATAGGTTCCTTAATTGAGGCAATTTTATCTATGATAATTAAAGAAAATTTAGTTGGTGTTCCAGACTTTGTAGCAAGTCAAGCGCCAGGTTATGCAAAAATTATCCAATGCCTAGTTTATGGTGGCTTTGGTTTGGTATCTGTCCTAATGGACAATATTTTCAAAAACAAGAATAGGGCGGCTTATTTAAGACATACCATCCATTTCTGTGTAATGCTTATCTATTTTATTTGTGCAGGACTTTACCTAAAATGGTTTAATTATGATTTCTCTATTGTAAATTCCGCTATCTTCTTTGTTGGAATTTATTTATTAATCTCTTTCGCTTTTTATATTTCTGAAAAAAATATGATAGGAAAAATCAACAATAAATTATAAAAACACAAAAATGGTCCCAAATTCGGGATCATTTTGCTTTTAAATTTAATTGTCTTATAGTATTAGTTTAAATTCAGGTTTTAGCTCCTAGATTTATATGGGAAAAATAGGATAGGCAAGAGCACAGCCATCAAACTTATCTTGCTTTCCATAAGATTGGTTGGTGGAACAATTGAAATTCAAATAGAATAAGCCCCGATATGGGGCTTTTAGTTTATTAAATTTTTATCTATTATAAGTTAAGATCTATTTCATAAGTCCTCTTGGCCTTTTTAAATAAAAATTCACCAGCTCTTACACTGGCTAGGCACTCGGCCCTATTTCTTATGGCTTCATAAGGGCTGTCTGCGTCTAGAACTATAAAATTGGCTGGCTTTCCAAGATCTAATCCATAAGTTTCTTCTAAATTCATGGCCTTGGCCCCATTTATGGTTACAAGGTCCAAATTTTTGTCAAAATCTTCTTCCTTCATGAGCTGGGCCATGTGGATGCCATTATCTAGGATATTCATGAGGTTACCATTGCCTGCTGGATACCAAAGGTCAACTATGGAATCTTGGGCAAAGCATACATTTATATCATTATCTACAAATTCACGCACCCTAGTAAGGCCCCTGCGTTTTGGATAGGTGTCAAGTCTAGCTTGAAGGTAGGCATTTTCTGTAGGAAGGGCTACGAAATTCATCTTTGACTTCCTAAAAAGCCCCATCATCCTAAAGGCATAGGCATTGTCAGCTGACCCAAAGGAGCAGGTGTGGCTGGCAGTGACCCTTTTTCCTATATTATGGATTAGGGCTTCTGCATTTAAAGTTTCTACAAAACGTGCCATTGGGTCGTCTGTTTCATCGCAGTGTACATCGACAAGCTTGTCATATTCTAGGGCAAGCCTTACTATTTCCTTGATGGATTTTTCGCCAAGCTCACGGGACCATTCGTTGTGAGGAATGCCTCCAACCACATCAGCTCCTAGCTTTAGGGCTTCTTCGACTAAGTCCCTACCAGTTTTGCCAGCTTCCTTATAGGAATACATGCCATTTTGAGGAAATGCTACGACTTGGATGGTAATCTTATCTTTAAGTTCATCCCTGACTTCAAGGGCTGCTCTTATTCCTGTCAGATTTGGGTCTGTACAATCAGTTTGGGCACGGATATATTGGGTGCCGTGGCTGGCACACTCTAGGACAGCTGCTCTTATCCTTTCCTTCATTTCTTCCTTGCTAGTTCCTTTTTTGAAATCATTCCAAATATCAATGGCCTCAAAAAGAGTTCCCGACTCATTTTTGGCCTTGTCAGTCTTTCCAACCATATAATAGTCTAGGTGGAGGTGGCTATCGACATAAGGTGGAATTATAAGAGATCCTTCAAGGTCAATGATTTGGTCAGCATCTCCTAAGTCCTTGCCAAAGTCTGTAAAAACTCCATCTTCCACAAGGATTTCGCTAGCATCCTCATGATTATAAATTACTGCATTTATAAATTTCTTTTTCAATTTCATCACCCCAATTAAAAGTATTTACATATATTATATCACAAAAGAGCGAGCCTATGCTCGCCCCCTTTTTAATATTTTGGCCTAGCCTTGTAGGAAGTGTGAAGAAGCTCGTGGGCCTTTTCTGATCCTGGCCTTTCAAGGAATTCTTGGTAAAGGATTTTGATAGATGGGTTTTCGTGGGACTTTCTTAGGGTCTTTTTCCTATCGATTCCATAAAGGCCCTCGGCTCGTTTTTTGATAATACTTAGGTCACCCTTGTGGAAAGGCTGGCCGCCGCCTGCTACACACCCACCAGGGCAAGCCATAACTTCGATGGCATGGATATTTTCCTCGCCGCTTCTTATCTTTTCTAGAAGCCTTCTGGTATTGCCCAGACCGCTTACTACCGCTATGTTAAGCTCTTTTTCTCCGATTTTTACAGTAGCCTTCTTGCTTCCCCTAAGACCTCTGAGGTCTTTAAATTCGACTTCTTCGAGAGGCTGTCCGGTGAGGGTGTCGGCAGCAGTTCTTAGGGCTGCTTCAATTACACCGCCGCTTGCCCCAAAGATGGTACCGGCCCCTGTTGATTCCCCCAAAGGATTATCAAAGTCGTCCTCATCGAGATTTACAAGGTCGATTCCGCTTTCTTTTATCATTCCAGCAAATTCTCTTGTACTTATAACTATGTCAACATCAGAAAGGCCCTCGTTATAAAGCTCATCTCTCTTGGCTTCATATTTTTTGGCTATACATGGCATAACTGAGACAACTGTCATGTTTTCAGGCCTTATGCCGACCTTCTTAGCATAGTAGGATTTGGCAATGGCCCCAAACATTTCGTGCGGACTCTTGCAGGATGAAGGGATGTCGATTAGGTCTGAAAATTGGCTTTCCATGAAATTTACCCAGCCTGGACAGCAGGAGGTAAGGATTGGAAGCTTGCCATGACCATGAAGCCTTTCGACAAGCTCGTTAGCTTCTTCCATTATGGTTAAGTCTGCTGCGAAATTTGTATCAAAGACCTTGTCAAAGCCTAGTTTTCTGAGGGCTGTGACCATTTTTCCTGTCATAGGTCTTCCGGGTTCTTCTCCAAATTCTTCACCAAGAGCCACCCTAACAGCTGGAGCTACCTGGACAATGACCATCTTCTCATCATCCTTCTTATGTAAAAGCTTCCAGACATCAGCTACATTTGACTTTTCTGTAAGGGCACCTGTCGGGCAGACTGCCAGGCACTGGCCGCAGAAGGTGCAGGTTGTCTCAAACATTGGCCTGTTAAAGGCAGAGCCCACATGGGTCTTAAAGCCACGACCGATTTCTGCAAGGGCGCCCACAGTTTGGACCTCGTTGCACATGGTTTCGCAGCGCTTGCAAAGGATGCACTTGTTTGGGTCCCTGACTAGGGAATAGGAAGAGCTATCTATTGGTAAGTCTTTTTTCTCGCCTGGATATTTTATCTCCCTAATATTTAAGTCGCTTGCAAGCTTTTGGAGCTGGCAATTGAGGTTTTTGGCACATTTTAGACAGTCATTTGGATGGTCAGAAAGTAAAAGCTCGACAATTACCCTCCTAGCCCTGACAACTCTGCTTGAATCTGTAGAAATCTCCATCCCGTCCTTGGCAAAGGTCGCACAGGAAGGGACTAGCTTACCTTTTTTCAAATCTTCCACCAAACACACCCTGCATGAGGCGATTTTATTTACAAAATTCACCCCGGATAAATCCATGTGGCAAAGGGTAGGAATCTTTATATTTAGCCTTCTAGCGGCCTCTAAGATGGTAGTTTTTTCTCTGACTTCTATTTCTTTATTATTTATTAAAATCTTTGGCATATTTCCTCCTATCCTAGGCTAATGGCTGAAACTGGACAGTTGGCCATGCAAGTTCCGCACTTGATGCAGGCATCCTGGTTGATTATATGCTTGGCCTTTTTCTCTCCACTAATAGCTTCTACAGGACAAGATCTAGCGCACTTGCCACAACCGATGCACTTATCTGTGATCTGGTATTTTAAAAGGTCCTTGCACCTGCCAGCAGGGCAAGTTTTATCGCCCGTAACATGGGCAAGGTATTCATCGTAGAAATAGTGGAGGGTAGATAGGACTGGATTTGGACTAGCTTGGCCAAGGCCACAAAGGCTTGCATCAGAGATGATTTCTGATAATTCCTTAAGCTTATCTAGGGTTTCGACACTTGCCTTGCCAGATGTGACTAAATCAAGCATCTCAAGGAGTCTCTTGTTGCCAATCCTACAAGGGGTGCACTTACCACAAGATTCATCACAAGAAAATTCTAGGAAGAACCTTGCCACATCGACCATGCAGTCGGTCTCATCCATTACAACCATGCCACCAGAGCCCATGATTGAGCCAATGGCCTTGAGAGATTCAAAGTCACAAGCCGTATCAAAAAGCCTTTTTGGGATGCAGCCGCCAGATGGTCCACCGGTTTGGACAGCCTTAGCCTCCCTGTCATCAGTGATTCCACATCCTATGTCATAGACAATGGTCCTAATAGGAGTGCCCATGGCTACTTCCACAAGGCCAGAATTTTTAACCTTGCCTGAGAGGGCAAAGACCTTGGTGCCTGGAGATTTTTCTGTGCCGTAGGCCCTGAAATAATCTGCTCCCCTTAGGATGATTTGGGCCACATTGGCAAGGGTTTCGACGTTATTGATTACAGTTGGCTTGCCCCAAAGGCCCCTGACTGTGGTCCTGTATTCCTTATTTCTAGGCTGGCCACGCTTGCCCTCGATTGATTCCATAAGGGCAGTACCCTCTCCGCAGACAAAGGCCCCAGCCCCTAGTCTTAGCTCTATATCAAAGGAAAAATCAGACCCCATTATATTTTCTCCCAAGAGATTTAAGTCCTTGGCAGCCTTGATAGCTATATCTAGAGATTTGACAGCCTTAGGATATTCGGCCCTAACATAGATAAATCCCTTATTTGCCCCCACAGCGTAGCCTGCTATGGCCATAGCTTCAAGGACGGAGTGGGGGTCATATTCAAGAACAGACCTGTCCATAAAGGCACCAGGATCTCCCTCATCGGCATTGCATATTATGTACTTGGTAGGATTATCTTGCCTAAAGGCTGTATCCCATTTGCGACCTGCCGGAAAACCAGCACCACCACGGCCCCTAAGTCCAGAATCTGTAAGGACCTGGATAATTTCTGCCCTATCCATGTCAAAAAGTGCCTTGGCAAGGGCAAAATAGCCATCACGGCCTATGTATTCTTCAATATCAGCAGGATCGATTATGCCACAGTTTCTAAGGACAAGCCTTACTTGCTTTTTGTAAAAATCTCCCCTAAGCCTTATATCTTCGCCGTCTATCTCGTAAGAGTCATCATCTTTTATCCTGGAAATGAGCTTGGCAAGGCCCTTCTCTTTTATTTTATTAAGGTCAACTTTCATAAACTTCCCCCAAGGTCTCTTTAATTATCTCATCTGCCATAGATGGGTCAGCTTGACTGATAATTTTGTCATTATCGATGCTTACCACAGGTGCCTTGCCGCATTCTCCAATGCATCTGGCCTCTACCAGCGAAATCTTGCCATCAGCTGTAGTTTCGCCCACTCCTATGCCAAGTTTTTTAGAAAGCTCTGCCAAAATCTTATCAGAACCCTTGACATAGCAGGCAGTGCCAAGGCATACACAAATCTCATGGTCTCCCTTCGGTATTAGAGAAAACTGGGAATAGAAGGTGGCAACCCCGTAAATTTCTGAGGAATGGACACCCATCCTAAGGGCCATCATATCAACGATTTCTTCAGGTATGTAGGTGAAAAGTTCCTGAGCCTTTTGAAGGATTGGCATAATAGCGCCCTTCCTGTCCTTGTTATGATCTAAAAAGGCCAAAAACTCATCAAGCTTTTCCTGATCTTTTTTTAAACAAAATCCCATAGACAAACTCCTTTCATCGTATTCTTAATTTCATTGTATCATATTAAAAGTCTTATGAAAACTATTTCATTATATATTATTTTAATCACTAGGATTGTTATTATAATAGAATCTTAGAATACATAGATAAATAAATAACGATTTCACAAAAGGAAAAGAAAAAGCAGGATAACTCCTGCTTTTATTATAATCCAATGCTTAGAACCTAGAATCCCTTGTCTCGAGCGATAAACCCCTTGTCTCGAGCGAAGTCGAGAGACCTATTACGAATACTAAAATTCTAAAACATCTTACTTACGACATTTTTGCTTATACGAAGGCTCTATAAAAATTTTCTTGGATTTAAGCGGTTCTTTGTTTCTTGCTTGGTCTAATAGATTCCTCCGCTCGCTTCGCTCGGTCGAAAAAAGGGGTGTGGTACTTCGTTCGGTCGAAAAATGGTTTTTAGTTTATTTTTATAAAGTTATTTACTCTCTATATCCTTAAGCAAAATTACCACCCACAAAGATAGGATATTCTACTCCATCCTTGTAGCCTTTTATTTCAAGATCACTTGTTCCTACCATGAAGTCTTCGTGGATTAGAGAATCATTTAGGCCGGCGCTTTTTACCTCATCATCAGCTAATTCTGTTCCACCTTTGACACAGGTAGGGTAGGCTTTGCCTAGGGCGAAGTGGCAGGAGGCATTTTCGTCAAAGAGGGTGTTGTAAAATAGGATATTTGAGTTAGAAATTGGGCTATCATAAGGCACTAGGGCGATTTCTCCCAGGTATTTTGAGCCCTCATCAGAATCTAACATCTTAGCTAGGGTATCCTTGCCCTCCTTGGCATCAAAATCAATAACCTTGCCATCTTTGAAGGTAAATTCAAAGTTATTTATTACTACGCCGTTATAAACAAGAGGTTTAGATGCAACAAGTCTGCCGTCTACGCCGTCATAGAGTGGGGCGGTGAAGACTTCTTCTGTAGGCATATTTGGTATGAAGGCATCTCCCTTGGCATTGGTTGATCCTGCACTCATCCAGATGTGGTCTTTTGGTAATTTAACCTTAAGGTCTGTGCCATTGGCTGCCTTATAGGTCACATAGTCAAATTGGTGGCTGTTTAAAAATTCTGCCTTTTCATTTAAGGTAGCGATGTGATTTTCCCAATTAGCCTTTGTTTCTTCCCAAGAATCAGCAACTCTAGATACATCAAGGATAACATCCCATAGCCTATTTACTGCTTCTTCACCCTTAAGGTCAGCAAAGACCTTTTCTGCCCATTTGACAGATGGAACAGAGATAACAAGCCAAGATACGATGTCATTCATGGTGTATTTTACAAAGTCCTTCATCTTTAGGGAACGTGATCTGATAGCCTCAGAAATTTTTGCCTCATCAAGACCAGCCAAGAGGTCTGGGTCTTCAGAAACTATAGAAATCCTGTTTGACTTCTTCTCAGCTATTTGGTAGCGGCTCTTTTCAACCATCCAGTCAGGAACCTCGTTAAGAGTCTCCTGGCTCTCATATTCGTAGGAAAGTCTAGTAAGGGTATCATCAACCCAATTTATAGAAACCTTGCGAGCCCCCTTTTCATAAGCAGCCTTAGTCATAAGACGGGCAAGTTCAGGCGCTTCCACAGGGCTAGTAATTAAAACATCCTCGCCCTCTTGCACATTAACACCAAACTCAACAGCAAGCCTGGCAAAATTTTCAATTCTTTTATTCATAATCTTCTCCTAACATATTAATCTAATCTGATTATACCTTATCTAAGCTAGATATGGGATATGACAGCCGCAAGGTCTTTCGATGTGACATCTCTAGGCTCCAATCTCGAATCAAATAGAATAATAGAGTATAATGAAATAGTTATCATCATTCCCTTTAGCATGGAAGGGAGGTGAGATCATGCGAGAATTCTTGGAATTCATTTTGTCTATTATAGCGAGTGTAGTTGGTTTCTATATTTGCAAATGGCTAGATAGCAAAATAAATGATGATAATTAGCCTAAATAAAAAAAGACGAGCCCGAACCGCTCGTCTTTTTTTGGTTGAGACCATGTAATATTCTTGGAATTCATGGTTAATATTAATATACCAATATTTAAGAAAAATTCAATAACAAGCCCAATCAGAAAACAACCTCATCTCCCAAGGCAATATCAAAGTACCGCACACCTATCTCGAACGAAGGTGAGAGATCTCATGGTTCTTTACATCAAGGGTTTTGTAATTACATCGTCATTAGCTAACTACTTCCCACAAAAAACCTTTTAATAGTAAAAATCTTTATCAAAGCCAAGAAAGGGATATAATATAAATAAGAAAGCAAAATTTACTAGGTAAATTTTAAACGGAACGTAATTTTTTCGACAAAGCACTCCTTCTCTAGATTACGCTCGGGATAAATTTCGTAGTGCTGTGCCGAAAAAATTACATAAGGTTCTTCATCAATCTATCTTCGTAGCTTCGCTACTCGATATATTGTGAAGACCATAAAATTTTTAATTTTAATAGGAGAAGTAAATGAAAAAAAGAAACGAAGTTGACCCAAAGGAAATTTGGGCTATTGAAGATTTATATGCTACAGATGAAGCCTTTTATGCTGATATAAAAAAACTTGGCGCTATGGCTGATAAATTCAAGGAAGATTTCAAAGACCTAAAGACTGCTGATGATGTCTATAAGTCACTTGAGGCCTATGCTGAGATTTCTGGTCTTACAGATAGGCTTGGTACTTTTTCTGGAATTTCTAAGGAAACAGACGCCACAGACGATGCTATGGCCAAAAGAGATGCCAAATTTGGAAGCGAGTATGCAAAAATTGCAGCCACTCTATCTTTTTATGACTCAGCCCTAGTCAAGGTTGACCCACAAATCTTAGACCAAGTGGCCAAAGATCACCCAGGCTATGAATATTACCTAAAAAGGGTAAAGGATGAGGCTAAATACCTCTTAGATGAGAATACAGAAGCAGCCCTAGCAGCCCTTGCCCCAACTTTTGATGCCCCATATGTAAATTACAATGATATGCGCTATGGTGATATGAAATTTGAAAATATAAATCACAAGGGCGAGGAAGTTGTCCTAAACCACAACACTTTTGAGGAATACCTAGAAGGCGAGACAGACACAGAGCTTAGACGTAAGGCTTTTGCAGATTATCACAAGGTCCTAGGAGCTTATCAAAACGCAGATGCATCAGTCTACAATACCCTTATCCAAAACGAAAAAATCATGGCAGACCTTCGTGGTTACAAGTCAGTATTCCATTATCTCTTAGCCCGCCAAGATGTGGACTTTGATATTTATGAAAACCACATCGACATAATCATGGAAAAACTTGCCCCAATCATGAGAAAATATGCCACAATTATCAAAAACCACTATGGCCTAGATGAAATGACCTATGCAGACCTAAAACTAGCCATAGACCCAGATTATGAGCCACAGGTATCAATTGACCAGGCTAGAGATTATATAGTAGATGGCCTATCACCACTAGGCGAAGAATATATCGGCTACATGAAAAAGGCCTTTGCTGACAAGTGGATAGATTATTCACAAAACATAGGCAAGAGAACTGGTGCCTTCTGCGCATCCCCTTATGGATCTCATCCATTTATCATGACCACCTACAACAATTCCATGAGCCAAGTCATGACCCTAGCCCACGAACTAGGTCACGCAGGCCAAGGAATCTTGTCAAATGACAATCAAAATGCCCTATCAAATGACATGTCCATGTACTTTGTAGAAGCTCCATCCACAGCCAACGAAATAACCATGGAAAGATACCTCCTAAAGAAGGCAGAAGATGACAGGGAAAAACTTTGGGTCCTAGCCACAATGATAGGCAAGACCTACTACCACAATTTCGTAACCCACTATCTCGAGGCAGCCTTCCAAAGAGAAGTCTACAGGAGAGTAGACAAGGGTGAAAGCCTAGGAGCAGAAGACTTTAATGCCATCTTTAGGGAAAAACTTGAAGAATTCTGGGGAGATTCTGTAAAACTAAACGAGGGAGCAGAACTCACCTGGATGAGACAACCACACTATTACATGGGTCTTTACTCCTTCACCTACCAAGCAGGTCTTACAGTAGGAACAGCCATATCAGAAAAAATTGTCCACGGCACAGAAGCAGACAGAAAAACCTGGCTAGAAGTCCTAAAAATGGGTGGATCACGTGGTCCAATAGAGCTAGCTAAGGCTGCTGGAGTAGATATGTCTACCACTAAGCCAATAGAAGATGCCATCGACTTTATCGGGGAAATTGTTGATCAGATTGATGAATTGATGGGTAAGCTTGATATGTATAAATAAAGGGGTTTTCCCATCCGAGATAATGGTAGTAAAAACTTTGTTAGCAAAGTTTTTACGGTTTTCAAAATTTCTCAAGGTGCAATGCACCGCAGAAGAAATTTATGAAAAACCTTATGTAATTTTGAACTAGCCCGTCCGGCTCGGGGAGGACCGATGTGAAGAATAGGAGCATTGATTGTAAAAAGATTACGTTCTCTACAAAATTTTCTCGAAAATTTTGCGTTTATTTGTTTTTAATAACAAATTCTATATCTTTTATATGTTTGCTTTATTTACAATTGAATCTTCGTTTCTAGGGGAGGCGAGTGAGGACCCTTCCGCATGGGTCCTCACTCGCCTCCCCTAGGACCCCTCTCGGCTACACCCCACAAGCGGCCCCTTAGCGGGGAGCGGGATTAGTAAGTTTGCCTTTGGCAAACTTTTCGATTGATTAGAGAAACTTTATTCAGAGTTTATTTTAACGTCTAACTAGGGCTTTGTTTAATAAATAGGAAACTCTTCTTGTCATTCTAACGAGTGTAGGGAGGAAGAATCCACATAGTCTTCTTGTGTGAATCTATAAGCAAATCATATAACACCATCATAAATCTAAGCTCTTATCTCAGGGCTTAGATTTTTTTAATACAATTTTTCCAGTAATATGACAAAAATAGTCAATATTTTTAAAGTTCTAGAGGGCTACATTTACACGTTTTTTAGTTGTTTTCATCTCGACTTGTAATATCCCTAAAAAAATTGTTAATTTATTTAGGGAAAGTCGATGTTAAATTCGTGTTAAGTCCTGTAATCAAGCCGGTTTGGTCCTTGAATTGTTTTCCCTATTCCGGTATGATATTTAACGTATGAATTTAGAATTATTTTAATATATATTGTAATAATTAAATGTAAATAAAAGAAAGGAAATCTATGAACAAGAAACAAAATCTTCTAGCCATAGCCATATCCGCCTCCTTTATTATAGGTGGGGCAAATGTGGCTCAAGCTAGTGAGAATACAACAGCTCCGGTTGTTGAAGAAGAAAATATCGATAGTCAAGTCGATAAAAATGTAGTTGAAAACAATCCAGCAGCAACAACTCCTCAAAAAACCGAGAAAGATGAGGAAGGCAAAGATGCTGGAAAAGGAGAGACTGTATCAGATAGCACAGCACAAAATAATAAGGAAATAACAGCTGATTCTACAAGTAGGTCAGCTAATATAAACGAAAATGCTAAAGCTGAGCCAGCTTCCCTTCAAATTGGTGAAGAAAGAACTCCAGCTGCTCAAGGTGCTGGGGAAACAGAGGCTAAAAAAGATATACACATTCAAAAAGCAGATGACCCAAATTATGGCAAGGATGAAGCTAAAATCCAAGACTATAATGGCAGCAACCGTTATAAGGAAACCGACCTCCAACCAGGAGATACCAATCAAAGCTTAGTTAAGACTGATGAAAAGGTAGAAAAAGACGGTTTTAAATTTGAACTCAAAAATCCATCAGCCACATCACCAAGCAAGACTGAATATGGTTACGAAATTACCATAGACAAGAAGACGGGCCAAAGAACCTATACTAAGATTACTGTAACTGATTCTGGTCTTATTTCTGTTAATCCTGGAGACAAGCCAATGATGGGTCAGGGAGAAAAGTTAACTGCTGGATCTCCTGGGATAACCTATAAGCCAAATGAAAATACAGAGTTAACAGCTAGTGTGCGACAAAGAAACTTAAACTACGAAGCAAGTAAAGAAACCTTAGAACATATCAATAATAAGGACAATGAGTCCACTTCCTTTGGTTTTGAGGATAACTACACTAAAGAGAATCCTAAACCTCAGTTTTTCGGAGGAAACTTTTCTATAACTTACAAGGTCAACCCATGGCCAAATGAAAATGATAAGCTAGAGCTATTAAAATTAAATGGAAAATACAATGAAAAAGTCTTTGTCCAAGGCCAAGAAATAGACACTGGTATCAAGGTAGATAATATAGACGAAAGTGCCAAGGAAAGATTAGTTGGTCAAGTATACAATCCTGTTACAGGTAAAGTTGTCCCAGGAGCAAGTGCCTATATTGGAAAGAATGGCAATATCCACATCCAAATGCCAAAGGGCGCTCTAAAGAAGGATGATAATGGCAAAACTGTAATTGATGAAGAATCAGTCTTTAACACTCCTGACTACAAGGGAATCCAATCCTTAGATGTTAAATTCTTCGCCCGTCCAAGAACGGCTGATGAATTTAAAGCTATAGCTCAAGCGCCTAAAAATGAATGGGATAAAGGAACCTATGTAGGAACAGGTGCAGGCTCTGAAGACATTAACCACAAAGGAAAAAATGTCACAATCGACAAGCAAGGCATCGACCGCTACGACCATTACAACCTAATCGGTAATTTCAAGCTAAACCTAGATGATACAAGATACTATGACCAAAAGTTCGAAGATGGGAATGGTGATGATACCTCTAAGGTAACATCATCAGGAGTAAAACCGGGCGAGCCTTTTAAGGTAGGTATAGTAGAGCCAGAAAACCCAGGTGAAACTGACAAGTCTGCTGATGAAATGAATGAAGCCCAAAATAAGGGAGAAGCATCTGGTAAGCTCATTATGGACTTTATAGAACGTGAAAATAAGGGTAAGGCACCAGAAGACCAATGGAAGGTAGACGTAGATCCTAAGGACATCTCAAACTTCACTATCACTCCACCAAAATCAGCCAAGGCTGGTGATTTTGTTGCAATCCCTATTGAGTACACCTACACAAATGGTTCAAAAGACACTCACTGGTTCCACTTTGTTGTACAAGAATCAACCTACATCAAGCCAGAATATGACGCCCAAGTAAACTTCCCTACAAAGGAACAAACATCCCCTGCTACAGTTACAGAAGATGGTAAGAGGATAACACCAGATCACTATACTCTTCCAGATACTCTAGAAACTGATGGGGAAGGCAATAAACTAGCTACAGATGATAAGGGAAATAAGTGGACTGTAAAAGTTGATGAAACAACAGGTCAGGTTACTGCAAAACCAGTAAACCCACTAGACTTTGACGGTGGTGAAAAACTTACAGTACCAGTAGTAGCTCACTATGTAGATGAACAAAAACCAGGCGAAGATATAACAGAAGAAGTCAATGCTTATTTCGTAATAGAGGAAAGAGCAAATATGACTGCTCGTTACAATGCTAAGGCAGGTAAGTCAGGCGATAAGCTTTCATCAGATGTAATCCTAAACACAGAAGATAAGTACAACAGAAGACCTGGCAAATACACCCTAGAATCTAACACCTATGTAGATGATAAGGGTAATACATGGAATGTCACAATAGATGAAAATACAGGTAAGGTAACTGCAACTGTACCAAATGAAGAAGAAGGCAAGAAAATTGACGGAGCCCTCCTAAATGTACCAGTCACAGCTCATTATTATGAAGAAGATGGCAAGCTAGAAGTAGGCACAAAGAAAACAGAAGCTCAATTTATGGCCTATGGTACAAATGGAAAAGTTGAAAAAACAGTAGAAGTTCCTTTTGAAACCAAGGTAGAAAAAGATCCAAATCTTAAAAAAGGTGAAATCAAAGTCATTACCGAAGGTAAAAAAGGATCTAAGAAAGTAACTTATACAATTGAAGATTCAAAAATTGTAAAAGAAGAAGAACAAGAATTAGAAGCACCACAAGTTAGAGAAATTCACGTAGGTGAAGGTGTAAATGACGGTACTCACAAGATTGAAGAAAAGGTTGAAGTAGGATTTGAAACTGAAATCCAATTTGACGACAGTCTTGCTCCAGGCGAAACCAAAGAAATTCAAAAAGGTGAAGCCGGAGAAAAGAAGAGAGATATTACTCTTACAATTGAAGATGGCAAGGTAACAAAGACTGAAACAGGTGAGTTTACTGAAACTAAGGCTCCTAAAAAGAGAATTATAAAAGTAGGTAGGAATACCGAAGGCAAGGTAGAACACAAGGAAGAACTACCATTCAAATATAAGGTCGAAGAAGTAGACACACTTAAAAAAGGTGAATACAAAATTGTAAAACCAGGTAAGGTTGGAACAAAGACTACAACTTGGACAATTAAGAATTCTCAAATTGATGGTAAGCCTACTGAAACAATAGATCCAGCAGAAGATGCACTTATCCAAGTAGGTAAGGGAACTAATGATGGTACTCACGAAGTAACTGAAAAGAAAAATATAGATTATAAAACAATAATCGAATATGATGAAAACCTTGATGCTGGCCAACAAGAAGTTGTTAAAGAAGGAAATCCAGGAGAACAAGAAAGAACAAACACTCTTGTAATCAAGGATGGCCAAGTAACAGAAACTAAAGAAGGCGAATTCAAGACAACTAAGGAAGCTACTGACAGGGTTATAAAAATCGGTACAAAACCAGTTACAAAAGTTGTAGAAAAATCATTCAACACTGAATATGTTTATGACGAAAACCTTGAATCTGGTAAGACTGAAGAAGTAACACCAGGTAAAAATGGCAAGGTAACTATTACAACATCTTATGACAAGGACCAAAAGAAGGTTGTTACTTCTGAAACAGAAGAGGCTGGTCAAAATAGAGTTGTTAAAATCGGTGGTAAGACTAACGGAACTGAAAAAGTTAAGGAAGAAATTCCATTTGAAGTAGAAGTTAGAAAAGA
>NZ_CAUPMI010000020.1:0-42415 GCF_963512375.1 uncultured Anaerococcus sp. | reverse complement strand
AGGTTTAAGGAGGGGCATGAGGGGGCATCGGCCGCCCCCTTCGCCCCTCCTTTAGGCGAAGTCATCAGCTTGATGATAATAATTTACTATAAGATATAGTTACGAAGAAAAATAGTATATGATATTGTATTATTTAAGGATGAAAGTCTTGGGGCTCCCCCTTGAGACGAAGATTCAATTGTAAATAGAAAATATTAATTATGTGATGAAGTTACGAAGAAAAATAGCAAATAAAAATAATTTATTAAGCAATAAAGTTACAAAGAAAAATACTACATAATATTGTATCACTAAAAAAAAGCATATAATAATATTATTATCTTGGATAAAAAACCCCAACCAGGGGGTTATCAGGGGGAAGCCCCCTAAAAATAATTTATCTTGGATAAATATAGAAAGGAATAGTTAGAAAAAATGAATTTTATTATAATCTCTCCTTATTTTCCACCAAATTTTCAAAATTTCTCCCACCGTCTTAGGGCTAATGGGCTTAATGTTTTGGGGATTGGGGATGAACCTTATGAAAACTTATCTGATGAGCTTAAGGGCTCTCTTGGGGAATATTTTAGGGTTGATTCTCTAGAAAATCTTGATGAAGTTAAGAGGGCTGTGGCCTTTTTGTTTTTTAAGCATGGACCTATCGGAGGCCTTGAAAGCCACAATGAATATTGGTTGATGCTTGATGCTAAGCTTCGTGAACAATTTAATATACCAGGCCTTAGGCCAGATGACCTCCTTAAATTTAAGTATAAGTCTAGAATGAAAAAGTATTTCAAGGAGGCTGGGGTCCCTGTTCTTGAAGGTTATGTAATTAAAAATGATGATGATTTTAAGAAGGCTGTTGAAGAAATTTCCTATCCTTTTGTGGCCAAGCCTGATAATGGTGTTGGAGCTGGTGGGACTTTTAAGATTGAAAATGAGGACCAGGCTAAAGATTTCCTTGAAAAATGGGATAGGTCTATAGAATATTTCGTGGAGCCTTATGTAGAAGATGGAATACTTTGTACTTATGATGGGATTGTTGACTTGGATGGGGAGATAATCTTTGAAACTGGTCTTTATCATACTATTCCTACTCTTGAGCTTGTTCGTGACCAGCTTGACCTGGCCTTTATTGTTAAAAGTGACCTTGATCCAAAAATCGTCGAATATGGTAGGGCTGCTGTAAAGGCTTTTGGTATGAAGGGAAGATTTTTCCATATAGAATTTTTCAAAAGGGCTGATGGGTCTTATATAGCTATCGAATATAACAACAGGGTTACTGGGGGCTATGCTATAGATGTCTATAATCACGCCTTTGCTATCGACCTTTATGATATTTATGCCAGGATGGTTAAGGGTGAGAAGATTTCTAAAATTGCCAAGGCTCCTCACAATGCCCTTGGTCTAAGCCAGAGAGATATTTATACTTATTGCCATTACGAAGATGATATTAGGGCGAAATTTGGCGATAGGGTCAAGGAAGCAAGTCGTGCTGAAAAGGCCTTTGCTTCAATCCAAGGTGATTTTAAATATATAATTACAACTGATGATGTAAATGAGATTGACCAAATCATTGATTTTGTCCATAAGCACAAGGAGGACTAATGCACGTAGAATTTTTAAGCCATTATTCTGGAATTTTGGGTAGGGAAATGTACTTAAATAGGTATGGCTATTCGGGCATGCCTGTCCTAGTCTTCCCATCATCTGGGGGAAGCCACAACGAATTTGCCGACTTTGGCATGATTGATGCTGCCAAAGACTTTATAGAAGCAGGTAGGGTTCAATTTTTTACCCTATCTTCTATTGATGGGGAATCTTGGTTGGCTAATAAGTCTATGCACGATAGGGCCCTTGCCCACAACCAGTATGATAAATATATCATTGAAGAGGCAATTCCCTTTATTAAACACAAGACCGTCTGGTTTGATCCTATGATGACTACGGGGTGTTCGATGGGAGCCTTTCATGCTGTCAATTTCTACCTAAGACACCCTGATGTATTTTGTAAGACCCTTGCCCTATCAGGTGTCTACGATGTTAGATATTTTGGGGGCGACTATGGGTCAGATATGGTTGTCTACGAAAATAGTCCGGCTGATTATTTATGGAATCAAAATGACCCTTGGTTTTTAGATAAGTATAGAAGCGGATCTATAATTGTTTGCACTGGCCACGGACCTTGGGAAGATGATGGCCTCCCATCATTTTATACCTTAAAATCCGCCTTCGAAGCAAAAAATATCCCAGCCTGGTTTGACGAATGGGGATCAGATGTGCCCCACGATTGGCCATCTTGGCGCAGGCAATTGCCTTACTTCTTGGGACATTTATTTGGCTAAATATTATAAATAACAAAGAATTAAAGGGCTATCCTAGTGGGATAAGTCCTTTTTCTTATCCTAAAAGGATGTTAAAAAACGAAGTCCTTTAAAAGACCCAGAGGAAGACCTCTTGAAATTAATCGATTTTCTAAGGAAAAACCCAGAATTTGACTTAATCCAATTTGAGTTAGATAGGCTTGCTGTAAATGTCTATAAACTTAGGGCAAATGAAGGAATAAAAATACCTGAAGACCTTGGCATTATAGGTTTTGAAAATATCAATGCGACAGACTTTACCAACCAAGCCATAACTTCCATAGATCAGAGAATTTCCGACCAGGTTGATTTTGCTATAGATAAGCTTCTAAAGATTTTAAATGATGAAGAAGCTCAAACAAATATTGTTTTAGAGGCAAAATTAATTGAAAAAGAAAGCGATTTTATGGGTATTAATACATAAGAGGCTTTGTTTAGGAAAGCAAATATTCGATATAGAAAAAATTGGAGGATGATTATGACAAATTTTATTGAATCTTTTGATGGCACAGCTTTATTTTACAACAAGGAAGAAGCAAAAAATGCCAAGGCTGCAGTTGTTATTGTCCATGGATTGGCAGAATATTCTGGTAGGTACGATTATGTGGCTGAGAAATTTCACAATGCAGGTTTTTCGACCTATAGGTTTGACCACAGGGGCCACGGCAAGTCTGAAGGCGAGAGGGGATATTACAAGGACTACGAAGACATGCTAGAAGATGTAAATGTAGTTGTAGATAAGGCTATAGAAGAAAATCCTGATAAGCCAGTATTCTTGCTAGGCCATTCTATGGGTGGTTTTGCAGTAAGCCTTTACGGGGCAAAGTATAGAGATAAGAACCTTGCTGGAGTCATAACTTCTGGTGGTCTTACCCACGATAATAATAAGTTGACTGAAATGGTAGGTCCTGGCCTTGACCCACACACAGAACTTCCAAACGAGCTTGGCGACGGGGTTTGCTCTGTAAAAGAAGTTGTAGAAGCCTATGTTGCTGACCCATTAAACCTTAAAAAATACCAACTGGGTCTTTTATATGCATTAAAGGACGGAATAGTTTGGTTTAAGGAAAATGAAAAAGACTTTTCTTACCCAGTTTTAATCCTCCACGGCAGGGACGACGCCCTAGTTAACTTTAAAGATTCTTTTGACTTTTTTGAAAACAACTCTTCTAAAGATTGCCAAATCAAAATATACAAGGGTCTTTACCACGAAATCATGAATGAATACGCCAAAGACGAAGTAATTGGCGATATAATTAGCTGGATAAATAATAGAATATAAGCAAGGAAGCTTTAACAACAAAAACGCTAGGGGGAAAATTTTCTTGGCGTTTTTTTTGATTTGCTTTTAGGGAGGGATAAGATTGAAAATTATACTTACAAAAAGTGCCGGAAACAACTAGTGTAAGATTAGTTAGTGATGATGTATTACTATTTTGTTTCATAAATACATTGTATTAGAAAAAGACGAGGATGCTTAGTTTCCTCGTCTTTTTCTATATTAGGACTTTTGCAAAAGCCACTTATATTTTTTAGAAGTCTACCTTTTCTCCGTAATAAGCGGCGTGGTAGATTTTTTTGATGTCTTCTGGGCTTGTTTCTCTTGGGTTTGTAAGTGTACAAGCATCCTTGAAGGCATTTTCGCTCATTGTATCTAAAACTTCTTCAAATTTATCTTCTGGGATTACTGTATTCTTACCATCTTTGATATTAGCACTTATACCAACAGCTGCATTTAGCTTTCTAATTTCTTCAGCTATATCATCAACTCCAAGGATTTTTTCTATCTTGTCATATTTATCTGTTGATTTTCTATTGTAATCGATGATGTATGGAAGCATGATAGCATTGGCTTCGCCGTGGGTTAGGTGGAAGATGCCGCCGATTTTGTGGGCCATGGAATGAACTATACCAAGGGAAGCATTGGTAAAGGCCATACCAGCTATACAAGAAGCAATGTGCATTTTTTCACGAGCTTCCATGTCATCTCCTTTGTCATAGGCCTTTTTTAGATAGCCAAAGACAAGCTCTATAGCTCTGATTGCATATGGATCTGTAAAATCATCAGCTGCTGTAGAAACAAAGGCCTCAACAGCGTGGGTCATGACATCCATACCTGTAGCTGCTGTAATCTTAGGAGGCATGGTAGCAGGAATTCTCATGTCAAGTAGGGCAACTTCTGGAACGAAATCTGGGTGAACAAGTGGGTATTTTATTTCCTTTTCTGTGTCTGTGATAACAGAGAAGGCTGTAATTTCACTAGCTGTACCAGATGTAGAAGGTATACAAATCATCCTAGCCTTGTTCTTAAGTGGTGGGTTGTCAAAAGCTGCAAGTCTTTCAAAATCCCAATCTGGATATTCATAGAAAACCCACATAGCCTTAGCAGCATCCATAGCAGAACCGCCACCTATAGCAATAATCCATTCAGGTTCAAATTCAGCCATCTTAGCCCCACCAGCTAGACAAGTCTTAACAGATGGATCTGGCTCAACTCCATCGATGATTAAAACTTCCATACCAGCCTTTTCTAATTGTTCTTTAGCCTCATCTAAAAAGCCAAATCTCTTCATAGAAGAACCACCAGTTACAAGGCAAGCCTTCTTGCCCTCTAGGCTGGCTAAATATGTAAGAGCGTTTTCCCCGTGTACAATTTTGTTAGGTACTGAAAAAGTTGTATAAGTCATAAATTCCTCCGATTCTATATTTGTTAATTTAATAACTAACTATCTGAAAACATTATACTGCAGCTATTATTTTTAGCAAGATATAACCAAGCAAATTCAAGTCTTTATGAAAAAGATTGATGGAAGCTAGCAAAGATTCTTAGTTTAGACCTAAAATGAGTATAATAAAGATAAGATTGAATGATTGAAATGAGGAGGAGATTATGAAATTTAACTTTGATCAAATGCTTGAAAGGCATGGTATGGATGCTATAGCGGTCGATGGGCTTGGCCTTATGCCTGGTATGAGTCCTGATAGACCAAAGGAGGGCTTTGATGTAATTCCTATGTGGGTTGCTGATATGAATTTCCCAACAGCACCCTCTATTCAAGAAGCCATCATCAATAGGGTAAACCATCCAGCCTTCGGCTATTTTATGGCGACTGATGCCTACTATGATGCGATTATTTCTTGGCATAAGGATAGAAAAGGAATCGATGATATCAAAAAAGAGGATATCGGCTATGAAAATGGGGTCTTGGGCGGTCTTATATCAGCCTTAAATGTCTTTTGTTCCAGAGGAGATAAGGTCCTAGTTCATTCTCCTACCTATATCGGTTTTACAAATTCTTTGGCTAATAATGGCTATCATATCATCCATTCAGACCTAATAAAGGATGAGGATGGAAGATGGGTCATGGATTATGAGGACATGGAAAGAAAAATAATTGACCAAAAAATCACTACAGCTATCATCTGTAACCCTCATAACCCAACAGGCAGGGTTTGGACAAGAGAAGAACTTAAGAAAGCTGTCGATATTTTTGAAAGACATCAGGTAAAGATTATTTCAGACGAAATCTGGTCAGATATTATTCTCTTTGACAACAAGCAAATCCCAACCCAATCAGTAAGTGCCTATGCCCACGAAAACACAGTTGCCCTCTACGCTCCAAGCAAGACCTTCAACCTAGCAGGCCTAGTCGGTTCTTACCACATTATCTACAATGAATATATAAGAAATAGGATAAGTAAGGAAGCCTCTCTTTCCCACTACAATTCCATGAATGTCTTATCCATGCATGCCTTAATCGGGGCCTATTCAAAGACAGGCCATGAATGGACTGACGAGCTTAATAAGACTATAGGCGAGAATGTGACCTATGCTTGTGACTTTATAAGGGATAATTTTGCTGGCGTTGAAGTATTTAAGCCAGAAGGAACCTATATGCTCTTTGTTGACTTTGAGAAATATTGCAAGGATAAGGGAGTGGATATCGGTCATATCCTAAAATCTGGCTGGGATGTAGGAGTGGCCTGGCAGGATGGTAGGCCTTTCCATGGCAAATATGCTATAAGGATGAACCTAGCCTTGCCTCATGAAAAGGTAAAAGAAGCCTTTGCTAGACTTAAAAAATATGTTCTTAAGTAAAAAAATATCCCACTCTTTGTAAAAGAATTGGAGGATTTCTACTTAGGTCTTATAAGAATGGTAAAGTCTTATAAAGGAGATTTTATGGATTTTATTAAAAAAATTCCTGCGGGAAATATGATGGTGCCCCTCTTGCTTGCGGCCCTTATTCATACCTTTTATCCTGGCGGAATAGGATTTGGAGAATTTAGCCAGGCCTTATTTACGAATGGGTCTGTTAAGGTCCTCATGGCCCTAAACCTCATGGCAGCTGGTTCTCAGATAGATTTTTCAAACATTGGCGAAGTCATAAAGAGGGCTGGGGTCATTTCTATTGCCAGGATTTCAATGGGTCTTATTCTTGTCTTTGGTATTTCCAAATTTTTTGGCAGTGATGGGATTTTTGGCCTATCGCTATTAGCCCTGGCTTGTGGCCTTTTAAACCACAACAACTCAGTCTTTATCAGCCTAAATATAAACTATGGAGATAGGATTGACCAGGCTTTGGCAGGCTTCGGGTCCCTTATAACAGGACCTATGCTTGCCATGCTAGTTCTTGGCATGGGTGGCCTTGCCAATATTCCTTTTTTGGCAATCTTAGATTCTGCCATGCCAGTAATCTTGGGAGTTTTTAT
Source organism: uncultured Anaerococcus sp. (assembly GCF_963512375.1). Taxonomy (NCBI): domain Bacteria; kingdom Bacillati; phylum Bacillota; class Tissierellia; order Tissierellales; family Peptoniphilaceae; genus Anaerococcus; species uncultured Anaerococcus sp. The sequence continues at coordinate 35,360 of NZ_CAUPMI010000020.1, read as the reverse complement.
TGGTCATTTCATAAAGGGGTCTAGGGAGATTTTTGCAAGTAGCCAAAAGATGATTATTCCCTTTTTAGGATTTTCTATGGGCGCTGCCATTGACCTTAGGAATGTCTACAGGGCAGGTTTTTCTGGCCTAATCCTTGCCTTCATTGTAATTGCTATAGTGGGATCTTTTACAGTTCTTGCTGATATGAAGGTTAATAAAAGACCAGGGCATGCTGGATGGGCTCTTTCCACAACTGGGGCCAATGCAGTAGCTGTTCCTGCTATGATTGCAGAAATTGATCCGACCTGGCAAGCTTTTGTAGGCCTTGCCACAGCCCAAGTAGCAGCCTCAGTAGTAGTTACAATTATCCTCACGCCCTTAATTACAGATTTTTGGGCCAAGAGATTTAAAAGCTAGATTAATAAGGAAAGAATATGGAATTTGTAGTAAGAGAGATAAAAGATAAGAAAGAAAAGGAAGAGATAGCTAGGGAGATTTTAAATGATTTGCCAGAGTGGTTTGGCCTTCCTGAAAGTACTGAAGCCTATATAAGAGATTCTCAAGCTAAGCCCTTTTTGGCAGCTTTTTGTAAAAATAATCCGATTGGCTTCATTGTCTTAAATGCGACTAGTCCTGACTGTGCAGATATTTTTGTAATGGGTATAAAAAAAGCCTTTCACCGCCAAGGAGTGGGAAAAGCCTTAAATAAAGAGTATGAAAGGCTTGCCAAATCTCTAGCTTATTCGTATTCGCAAGTTAAGACTGTTCAGTCAGGTATTTATGAAGAATATGATATCACAAACGGTTTTTATAAGGCTATCGGCTATAAAGAGCTGGAGGTCTTTCCGAGTCTTTGGGACGAATGGAATCCTTGCCAGATATATATTAAGTATCTTGGGGACTAAGAGATTCGTAAGGGACAAGAGCACCTTGACTTTTACTTAGGAGAAAATATGTTGAGTAATTTTTTTAAAAAAATACCAGCGGCTACAATAATTGTCCCACTATTTATTGGGGCCCTTATAAATAGCCTTCTGCCAAATATTTTTAACATAGGACCCATGACTAAGGCCATTGCAAGTCCTGATGGGCTCAATGCAATTATAGATATAACCCTCCTTGCTGTTGGTAGCCAGCTTACCTTAGCCAGATTAAAAAAAGCCCTACACAGGGGTTTAGTTTTGCTTTTGTCTAAGTGGCTTACAGCGATTGTCCTAGGCCTTATATTTTTCAAGGCCTTTGGAAGAGAGGGTATCTTTGGCATATCGGCCCTTGCCTTCATCGCCGCAATTTCAAACCAAAATAACTCCATCTTTATAGGTATAAGCGGAGATTGTGGGGATGAGTATGACATAGCAAGCGCAGCCATAACAGCTATTATTTCTGTGCCGATTTTTACTTATTTCACTCTGTCAATGCTGGGGGTTGCAGATATAACACCTACGTCCATCCTGGATTTAGCCATGCCAATTCTTTTAGGCATCCTTCTTGGAAATATTGACCAGGGCTTTTGTGAATTTCTTGCAGGAACACAAAAGTATATCATGCCCTTTTTGGGTTTTGCCATTGGTTGTGGTATTAATCTTGGAACCATCATAAGGGGAGGAGTAGGTGGCTTTATCTTAAGCCTTCTAACAATTGGAGCAGCCTTTGTAATTAGCCTACCCCTTGATATTTTCATAAATAAAAGACCAGGCTGGGCGGCTATCTCAATTTATACAGCAGCTGGCAACTCGGTGATAGTGCCAAGCTTAGTGGCAGATTTAGATCCGACTTGGAAGAGCCTAGCTCCTCTTGCTAGTGCCCAACTAGGAACTGTAGTAATCCTTACATCAATATTAGTGCCAATAGTTGCTGGCCTTTGGAATAAATATTATAAAAAATCCTAAGCTCTATAATATATATATAGAAAGAAATATTAATAAGAAAATTATAATAGACCTTGAAATATATGATTATCCTAGTAAACTTAATGCTAGGCTTGAAGAAAAGCTTGTAATTTAAATAGATTTTATAAATGCTGGTTAATATATCTAAATTTATGAAAAATCTTAAGAAATAACTTGCAAAGCAAGACTTAAAGCCGTATTATATAAGGGTGCTTAGAAGTTAGATGTTGCTTATGTTTTAAGGCCAAAGACATAAGGGAACTCTAATCGAGCAAGCTTGGGAAGAATCCCAAGTGATTTCCAAATTATTATCAAACGCCCGGACGGGCGTGAAAGAAAGAGAGAGGAAAATGGCTAATCAACAAAAGATAAGAATCAGACTTAGAGCTTATGATCACGAAGTGATTGACAGCTCTGCAGAGAAAATCGTAGAAGCAGTTAAAAGAAGCGGAGCAGAAGTAAGTGGACCAATTCCATTACCAACAGAAATCGAAAGAATTACAATTCTTAGAGCTGTCCACAAATACAAAGATTCCAGAGAACAGTTTGAACAAAGAACACACAAAAGATTAATCGACATCATAGGACCTAATGCAAAGACATTAGACGCACTAAAGAAGTTAAATCTTCCAGCTGGTGTTGATATCGAAATTAAACTATAACTGTAATTAGGATGATTGAGAATAGGGGTTAATAAGAATTAACTAGATTGATCAATCCGCTGTAATTAAGGAGGTACTCATGAAGAGTATATTTACAACAAAAGTAGGCATGACTCAAGTAATCGATGCTGACGGAGTTATCACTCCTGTTACTGTTCTAAAAGCAGAGGAAAATGCCGTTGTCCAAGTTAAGACAATCGAAAATGACGGTTACAATGCTATCCAAGTAGGAACAGTTGACAAAAAAGAAAAGAATGTCAAAAAACCTATCAGAGGTCACTATGACAAAGCTGGCGTATCTTACAAAAGATACCTTAAAGAAATTAGACTAGGCGATGAAGCTACAGAACTAAAAGCTGGTGATAAAATCACAGTTGATATCTTTGAAGAAGGCGAACTAGTTGATATAGTTGCTATATCAAAAGGTAAGGGAACTCAAGGTGCTATCAAAAGATGGAACTACGGAAGAGGACCTGAAAGACATGGTTCAAAATCTCACAGAGTAGCAGGTGCTAGAGCAGCAGGTTCTGACCCAGCTAGAGTATTCAAAGGTAGAAAAGGTTCAGGAAAAATGGGACATGACCGTGTTACTATCCAAAATGTTAAGCTTGTAAAAGTTGACGCTGAAGATAGCTACATCTTAGTAAAAGGTGGCGTTCCAGGACCTAAAGGCGGCCTTGTAGAAGTAAAAAGCGCTATTAAAAGCCTAGACTAAGGAGGAGAAAATGCCTAAAGTAGATATTTTAAATATAAAAGGAGAAAATGTTGGTTCTCTAGAGCTAAACGAAACTCTATTTGCTACAGAAATAAGCGAACACGCTGTATATGAAGTAGTTAAAAACCAACTTGCAAATAAAAGACAAGGTACTCAATCTGCTAAGACACGTGCTGAAGTACGTGGTGGTGGTAGAAAACCATTCAGACAAAAGGGAACTGGACGTGCTCGTCAAGGTTCTATAAGAGCACCACACTTTACAGGCGGTGGCGTAGTATTTGCACCAAAGCCAAGAGACTACAGCTACAAATTAGCAAAGAAATTAAGAAGAAAAGCACTTTACTCAGTACTTACATCTAAACTTGAGAACAATGAACTAGTAGTAGTTGATAGCCTTGCCCTAGAAAATTCTAAGACAAAAGAAGCAAAGGCTGCACTAAGCGCCCTAAATGCTGAAAAGAAAGCATACGTAGTAACAGCAGAAAGAGATGACCTAGTATATAGATCATTTAGAAACCTTGCTGGCGTAGACGTAGCTGAGGCAAGACTAATAAATGTTTATGATTTAGTAAGACACGACAAGTTAGTAATTACAAAAGATGCAATTGCTAAACTTGAGGAGGTATTTATCTAATGAAAGCACCTTACCAAATAATCAAAAGACCAATTATTACAGAAAAAAGCATGGAAATGCTTGATGAAAACAAATACACATTTGAAGTAGACAAAAATGCAAACAAGCCACAAATCAAAGAAGCAGTAGAAGCAATCTTTGAAGGCGTAAAAGTAAAATCAGTTAGAACCATGAACTATACAGGTAAAAAAGTAAGAACAAGATATGGTTATGGTAAAAGAAGTGACTGGAAAAAAGCTATCGTTGAACTAACAGAAGATAGCCAAGCAATTGAATACTTCGACGGACTATAAGGAGGGGTTAAATGGCTATTAGAAAATTAAAACCAACTTCAAACGGACATAGAAATATGTCAGTAAGTACCTTTGAAGAAGTTACTACATCAAAACCATACAAGAAACTTACAACCGACCTTAAGAGCAAGGGCGGAAGAAACAATACAGGTAGAACAACACTAAGATTCCGTGGCGGCGGAGTAAAGAGAAGATATAGAATTATCGACTTCAAAAGAGATAAGGACAATATCCCAGCAAAAGTACAAACCATCGAATACGATCCAAACAGAAGCGCATATATCGCACTAGTAGCTTATGCTGATGGTGAAAAAAGATATATCCTAGCTCCAAAGGGACTAAAAGTAGGCGATGTAATCGAAAGCGGTTCTGAAGCTGATATCAAACCAGGAAACGCACTAGAGCTTAAAGACATCCCAGTAGGTACAACAGTACACGCTGTAGAGCTTAGAGCAGGTACAGGTGCAACACTTGTAAGAAGTGCAGGAACTGGTGCTCAACTTATGGCTAAAGAAGGAAACTTTGCAACACTAAGACTACCTTCAGGCGAAGTAAGAATGGTACACCTAAACTGTAAAGCAACAGTAGGAACTGTAGGAAATACAGAACACGAGCTAATCAGAGCAGGTAAGGCTGGTAAGAGCAGATACCTAGGCAGAAGACCACACGTAAGAGGATCAGCAATGAACCCAGTAGACCATCCACACGGTGGTGGTGAAGGTAGAACACCAATCGGTAGACCAGCACCAATGACACCATGGGGCAAAAAAGCAATCGGTGTTAAAACAAGAAATGCTAAAAAACAATCTTCTGCATACATCGTAAGAAGAAGAAACGAAAAATAGGGGGATATAATGGCTAGATCACTTAAAAAAGGACCATTTGTCGATGATCATTTAATGAAGAAAATCGAAGCTTTAAATGAAAAAAATGAAAAGAAAGTTGTAAGAACATGGTCAAGACGTTCTACAATATTCCCTGAATTTGTAGAACACACAATCGCAGTACATGACGGAAGAAAACACGTTCCAATCTATATCACAGAAGATATGGTAGGTCATAAACTAGGCGAATTTGTACCAACAAGAACATTCAGAGGCCACGCTAAAAAGGCAACTGAAATGAAAAGCAAAATGAGGTAGGAGAAACTAATGAAAGTAAGAGCAATAGCTAAATATCAAAGGATATCTCCTCTTAAAGTTAACTATATAGCAAGAGAAATCAGAGGCAAACAAGTTGATGAAGCACTAAATATCCTTAGATTTACAAACAAAAAAGGTGCTAGACTACTTGAAGATGTACTAAAAAGTGCAATTGCCAACGCTGAAAACAACAACGGACTTGATAGAGAAAATCTAATAGTTGAAAAAGCATACGCAAATGATGCACCAACTATGAAAAGATACAGACCTAAAGCAAAGGGTGCTGCATACCCTATATTAAAAAGATCAAGTCATATCGGCGTAGAGTTAGCGGATATAGAGGAAAGGTAGGATTAATATGGGACAAAAAGTAAACCCTAAAGGATATAGAGTAGGCGTAATCAAAGATTGGGATTCAAAATGGTTTGCTGACAAAAAAGATTTCTCAGACCTTCTAGTAGAAGACTACAAAATTAGAGAATTCATCAAAAAGGCAGCATACGAAGCAGGAATCGCAGATATCGAAATCGAAAGAGCAGTAAACAATCTTAAGGTTACAATCTTTACAGGAAAACCAGGAATGGTAATCGGTAGAGGTGGAGCTGGAGTAGAAGAACTAAAAGCAAAATTAGAAAAAATAGCTCCTGGTAAAAGAATCATCATCAATGTTGAAGAAATCAAATACCAAGACCTATCTGCTCAACTAGTTGCTGAAAATATCGCTCAACAATTAGAAAACAGAGTTGCATTTAGACGTGCAATGAAACAAGTAATCGGTAGAACAATGAGAGCTGGCGCAAAAGGAATCAAGACAATGGTTTCAGGAAGAGTTGGCGGTGCTGATATGGCAAGAAGTGAAGGATACTCAGAAGGTACAATTCCACTTCAAACCTTAAGAGCAAACATAGACTACGGATTTGCTGAAGCAGATACAGAATATGGTAAGATTGGTTGCAAGGTTTGGATCTACAAAGGCGAAGTACTTCCAGGAGAAAAAGCTGAAAGAGAACCAAAACTAGCTGCACCACAAAACAACAGAAGAAGAAAAAGAAATAATAGACGTCCAAACAAAGCTAACGCAAAGGGACAAAATTAGTCTTAAAGATTAGGAGAAATTTTTATGTTAATGCCTAAAAGAGTTAAATATCGTAGACAACATAGAGGCAGAATGAAAGGTAATGCTAATAGAGGAAACCAACTAGCTTATGGTGAGTATGGTTTACAAGCTCTAGAAGCAAGCTGGATGACAGCAAACCAAATCGAGGCTGCTCGTCGTGCGATGACAAGATATATAAAAAGAGGCGGAAATATTTGGATCAAAGTATTTCCAGACAAACCAGTATCTAAAAAGCCTGCAGAGGTAAGAATGGGTTCTGGTAAAGGTGCACCAGAATATTGGGTAGCCGTTATCAAACCAGGAAAAGTACTATTTGAGATGAGTGGTGTTAGTGAAGAAGTTGCAAGAGAAGCTATGAGACTTGCTGCACAAAAACTTCCAATAAAGACAAAATTCATCCAAAGACTTGAAGTAACAGGTACGGAGGAATAAGGATGAAAGTAAAAGAAATCAGAAATTTATCAGATAGAGACCTAGATAAACAACTATTTGATTTACAAAATGAGCTTTTCAATCTTCGTTTTAGGCTTGCCACAGGTCAATTAGAAAACCCAGCAGCTATTGGAACTGTTAAGAAAGATATAGCTAGAGTAAAGACTATCCAAACAGAAAGAAAGCTACAACAGGGCAAGGAGGCTTAATCTTAAATGGAAAGAAATAGAAGAAACATACGCCAAGGCGTGGTAGTTTCAGATGCAATGGATAAAACAATAACAGTCCTTGTAGAAGATAAAATACCACACCCAGTATATAAGAAAAGAATAAACAGAAGCAAAAAATACAAAGCTCATGATGAAAATAACGAAGCTAAAGTTGGCGATAAAGTAGTAATAATGGAAACAAGAGCCCTATCTAAAACAAAAAGATGGAGACTAGTACGCATTAGCCAAGCGGCAGAAATTGTTTAATTGATAAGGAGATTATTATGATACAACAAGAAACTCGTATGAGAGTTGCAGATAACTCCGGCGCAAGAGAACTTTTAGTAATCAAAGTTCTTGGAGGAACCAGAAGAAGATATGCTAATATTGGTGATGTAGTAACTTGTTCAGTTAAAAGTGCAACACCCGGCGGAGCGGTAAAAAAAGGTCAAGTAGTAAAAGCAGTAATAGTTAGAACAAAAAGAGGACTAAAAAGAGTCGATGGTTCAACAATCAACTTCGATGATAATGCTGCAGTAATCATAAAAGATGACCTAACACCAGTAGGAACAAGAATCTTTGGACCAGTAACCAGAGAACTAAGATCTGAAGGCTTTATGAGAATTATCTCACTAGCACCGGAAGTATTATAGGGGGATAAAATGCATATAAAAAAAGGCGATAAAGTCCAAATAATATCAGGTGAATATAAAGGACATGTTGGAGAAGTATTACAAGCTTTCCCAAAAGAAAATAGAGTAATAGTTGAAGGTGCAAACGTACAAGTGAAACACCAAAAACCAACCCAAATGGGTGGCGAAAGCGGAAGACTTGAAAAAAATGGTCCTATTGATGCATCAAATGTACTTCTATATTCAGAAGAACTAAAAAAAGGTGTTCGTACAGAAATAGTTTACGAAGATGGTAAAAAAGTTCGTAAATCAAAGAAAACTGACGAAAAATTCGACTAGTTGATAGGAGAAATTATGACAAGCAGACTTAAAGAAAAATATCAAAACGAAGTTGTTGGTAAGTTAATAGAAAAATTTGGTTACCAAAACGTAATGGAAGTTCCAAAATTAACAAAGATTGTTATAAACTGCGGACTTGGAGAAGCAAAAGATAACCAAAACTTATTAAACTCAGCTAAACATGAGCTTAGCCTAATAACTGGTCAACAACCAATAGAAATAAAAGCTAAAAAATCAGTAGCAAACTTCAAACTAAGAGAAGGTCAAGCAATTGGTACAAAAGTAACCCTAAGAAGAGAAAAAATGTATGACTTCCTAGACAAGTTAATCTCAATTTCACTACCAAGGGTAAGAGACTTTAGAGGAATAAATCCAAACTCATTTGATGGAAGAGGAAACTATTCACTTGGTATCAAAGAGCAACTAATCTTCCCAGAAATCAAATACGATGATGTAGACTTCCTACACGGAATGGACATCTCAATCGTAACAACAGCTAAGACTGATGAAGAAGCAAAAGCATTCTTAGAATTAATGGGAATGCCTTTTAAGAAATAGAAGGAGCAAAAATGGCTAAGAAGTCACTAAGAGCTAAACAACAAAGAAAACAAAAATTCTCAACAAGAGAATACACAAGATGTAAACTTTGTGGAAGACCACACGGCTACTTAAGAAAATATGGAATCTGCCGTATTTGCTTTAGAGAACTTGCAAATAATGGACAAATTCCAGGAGTAAGAAAAGCAAGCTGGTAATTAAGGGGGAAAGATAATTATGATGACAGATCCAATAGCGGATATGCTAACAAGAATCAGAAATGGTAATAAAGCAAACCATAAACAGGTTTCACTACCATCTTCTAATGAGAAAAAAGCTATTGCCCAAATACTTCTTGATGAAGGCTTTATAACAGGGTTTAACGTAGAAGAAGACGGCAAACAAGGTATTCTTACAATAGATTTAAAATATACAGAAAATGGCGAAAGAGTAATCTCAGGCTTAAGAAGAATTTCTAAACCAGGCCTAAGAGTTTACGTAAAAGCAAACGAAGTTCCAAAAGTACTTGACGGACTAGGAACAGCAATTATTTCGACATCAAAAGGACTTTTAACAGACCGCGCTGCAAGAAGCGAAAACGTAGGCGGCGAAGTTATTTGTTACGTATGGTAAGGAGTAATATATGTCAAGAATAGGTAAACAACCAATACACATACCTTCTGGAGTAACAGTAGAAATAAATGGAAGAAATGTAAAAGTAAAAGGCCCAAAAGGCGAAGATTCTCTAACAGTATCTGAAAGAGTAACACTAGTCCAAGAAGGCGAAGAAATCCTAGTACAAATTCCAGAAAACTACACAAAAGAAGAAAACATCGACCACGGTCTATATAGATCACTACTAAACAACATAGTAGTAGGTGTATCAGAAGGTTATTCAAAAACACTTCAAATCGAAGGTACAGGATATAGAGCAAATAAACAAGGTAAAAACCTAGTAATGAACCTAGGCTACTCACACCAAGTAACAATGGCAGATCCTGAAGGAATCGAAGTAGAAGTACCAAATGATAGAACTATAATTGTAAAAGGATTCAACAAACAATTAGTAGGTCAACATGCTGCAAACATCAGAGCAAAAAGAAAACCAGAACCATACAAAGGCAAGGGAATCAGATACACTGATGAGCATGTAAGACGTAAAGTCGGTAAAACAGGTAAGTAGGAGAAAATAATGGCAAGAAAACACAAAAACGATAGACTAATAACTCGTAAAAAAAGAGTTAGAGCTAAAATTTCAGGCACTCCTCAAAGACCAAGACTTTCAGTATATAAATCAAATACAAACATCTATGCACAACTAATCGACGATGTAAACGGAGTAACACTTGCAAGTGCTAACACCCTACAAAAAGAAGTAAGCGAAGCTAAAGCAGCAAACATAGAAGCAGCTGAAAAAGTAGGAAGCGCAATAGCAAAAAGAGCACTCGAAGCAGGCATAGAAGAAGTAGTATTTGACAGAAACGGATATTTATATCACGGAAAAGTTAAAGCACTAGCAGATGCAGCAAGAGAAGCTGGTCTTAAGTTTTAGGAGGTTTTGAAAGTGAAATATTTATTAAAAAGTGAAGTGGAAAAACTAAACCTCGAAGATAGAGTAGTTGCAATCAACAGAGTTGCTAAAACCGTAAAAGGTGGACGTAACATGAGATTTTCAGCACTAGTAGTAGTTGGAAACTCAAACGGAGTAGTTGGTGTAGGAACAGGTAAAGCTACAGAAGTACCAGAAGCAATAAGAAAAGCAACTGAAAATGCTAAAAAACACATGATCGAAGTTCCAGTAGTAGGTACAACAATACCACATAGAATACAAGGACACTCTGCAGCAGGAAGAGTACTACTAATGCCAGCAGCAGAAGGTACCGGAATCATCGCAGGTGGTCCAGTACGTGCTATATGCGAACTTGCAGGTTACAAAGATATCAAGGCTAAAAACCTAGGTACATCAAACCCAAGAAACATCATCAATGCATGTGTAGAAGCATTCTCAAACATGAAAACAGTCGAAGAAATCGCAAGACTTCGTGGTAAATCGGTAGAAGAATTTGACTATTAAGGAGAAAACAATGGCAAAAATTGAAATCACACTTAAAAGATCTTTTATCGGTAAAAAAGATGATCAAATAAGAACAGCAAAAGCCCTAGGCCTAAGAAAAATTGGTCAAACAGTGGTAAAAGAAAATAATGACGCAATCAAAGGTATGATACACAAAATCGACCACATGGTATGTGTCAAAGAAATAAACTGAGGTGGGAAATGAAATTACATGATTTAGCCCCAAATGAAAGATTAAAAGATAAGAAAAGAAAAGGTAGAGGTGCAGGTTCAGGCCTTGGTAAAAGATCTGGACGTGGACAAGACGGCCAAAACTCAAGAAGTGGTGGCGGTACAAGACCAGGCTTTGAAGGTGGCCAAATGCCTCTATACAGACGTCTTCCAAAAAGAGGATTCAAAAACATCAACAGAAAGATTTACGAAACAATCAATGTTGAAAGCTTAAACATCTTCGAAGACGGAACAGAAGTAACACCAGAATTATTATTTGAAAACAAAATCCTAAGAAAAAACAAAGCAAAAGCAGGCGTTAAAATCCTAGGAGACGGAAATCTAGAAAAGAAACTAACAATAAAAGCTCACAAATTCACAAAATCTGCAGAAGAAAAAATCAAAGCAGCAGGTGGATCAGTAGAAACTATCGAAGTTAAAAAATGGGTAAAACCATCTAAAAAAGCTTAATAGAAAAGAGTGATTCATGCTAGATATAATAAAAAAGGCAGCTGGAGAAAAGGAAATTAGACAAAAATTTTACTTTACTCTAATGATGCTTGTAATCTATAGGTTAGGAAATAACATTCCAATACCATTTATAGATGCCCAAGCCCTAGCCAATGCTTACAGCAATGTTGAGGGAACCTTAGTCGACTACCTAAACATGTTAACAGGTGGTGGCTTATCAACCCTATCAATATTTGCTCTAGGTGTACAACCATACATTACAGCATCAATCGTAATGCAGCTGTTAACAGTTGTAATACCAAGGCTAGAAGAGCTAACTAGAGAAGGTGAGCAAGGAAGAAAAACCATCCAAAAATACACCAGATACGTAACCATAGCTTTAGCAATATTCCAAGCAATCGCTATAACAAACGGTCTATACGGAGCAGCCCTATCAAATGCGACAGGCTTCCAAAAAATCGTAATGAACGTAGTATTAATCGGTGGAACAATGTTTGTAACATGGATGGGCGAAACCATGACAGAAAAGGGACTTGGCAATGGTACAAGCTTACTAATCTTCATGGGAATCATCGCCTCCTTCCCAAGAACCCTAGCTAGATGGCAAGAAGGTCTACACTACAAAACCACAAGCGTACTTGCAATCGCCATAATGTGCGTAATCATAGTACTAATAGTAATGGCAGTAGTAATGATCTCAGAGGGTGAAAGAAAAATACCAATCCAGTATGCAAAAAGAGTTGTCGGACGTAAAATGTATGGCGGCCAATCAACCCACATACCAGTAAAGGTAAACATGGGTAACGTAATGCCAATAATCTTTGCATCAGCAGTTCTAGCAATCCCATCAACTGTTTCCCTATTCTTTGGAAACGGAAGACAAAGTGGATTAACAGCATTTTTCAATAATTCAACCTTTGGATTTGGAGTATACCTATTAGTACAAAGTGCGCTAATATTAATATTTGCCTACTTCTACAATCAAATCCAATTTAACACTGTCGAGTATGCAAAGCAACTTCAACAAAACGGTGGATTCATCCCAGGCATCAGACCTGGAAAACCAACCAGTGACTTCCTAGCAAATGTATCAACAAGAATCACATTTGTAGGATCAGTAGCCCTAGCCCTACTAACCATAGTACCAGCTGTAGCAAGTAGAGTATTAGGACTAGACATATCATTCGGTGGATCAAGCGTCATAATCGTAGTTGGAGTAATAATAGAAACTGTTAAACAAATCGAAGCTATGATGACAATGAAGCAATATAAAGGATTTTTAAACAGGTAAGACATGAATATAATTTTGTTAGGCCCACCAGGAGCTGGAAAGGGTACGCTATCAAGTAAAATAATAAAAGAAAAAAATGCAGTTCAGATAGCAACAGGTGATATATTCAGATATAATATCTCAAATAAAACTGAACTTGGAATGAAAGCGAAATCTTATATGGACAGAGGAGACCTAGTACCAGATGAGCTAACAATAGACCTGGTATGGGATGCCTTTGATAAAATTGACCACGAAAGTGACACCCTAGTCTTATTTGACGGATTTCCAAGAAACATGAAACAGGCCAAAGCCTTAGACGATGGAATGGAAGAAAGAAATACCGAAATAAGCAAGGTAGTATACTTTAATGTAGATAGCCAAATCCTAATAGATAGGATTACAGGCAGAAGAGTATGTCCAGACTGCGGAGAAACCTACCACATAGAAAATCACAAGCCAGAAAAAGAAGGCATCTGTGATAGATGTGGGGGAAAATTAATCCAAAGAAACGATGATAACTACGAAACAGTCAAAAATCGTATCAATATCTACAACGAACAAACCAGCCCACTTATAGACTACTACAAAGAAGCTGGCAAGTTAATAACAATAGATGGCGCTAAAACTCCAGAAGAAGTTTTTAACGAGTTTAATGATAAATTAGGGGAATAAACTTAATTTATGTTAGGAAAAAAAGATGTGATAGAATCTTTCATAGATTTCTAGAACAAAGTCGTTGATAAGAAATAAAGCGTTCAATAGACATTTTAGAGATAATAAAAAGGAGGTTCTATCAATGTCAAAAAAAGATGCTATAGAAGTAACAGGGGAAGTTATCGAAGCCAAACCAAATGCAATATTTGTGGTAAGACTAGATAACGGACATGAAATACAAGCTCATATATCAGGAAAGCTTCGTATGAACAGCATTAGAATATTAGAAGGAGATAAGGTAACAGTAGAATTATCTCCTTACGATCTTAGCCAAGGTAGAATAACTTGGAGAAAAAAATAGCCCGGCGATATATCGGGTAGTCCCTCGATTCTGGGTGAAGGATTTGAAAAATCCTTCATTTTCGAGACAAGCGTAGCGAGTCCGAAAAACTAAGCGAGATGGCTTGAAAAGCCATCGAGAGGATATTACATTCTTAATTAAGAAAAAAGTCAAGAAATAAATCCTTCATTTTCGAGGCAAACGAAGCGAGTCCGAAAAACTAAGCGAGAGGCCGGTGGCCTCGAGAGGACATTATCCAATTTTCTTACCAAGGCAAGATATAAACTTAAGTTAGGAGCAAAAATGAAAGTTAGAGCATCAGTTAAAAAAATGTGTGATAAATGCAAGGTTATCAAAAGAAACGGAAAAGTAATGGTAATCTGCGACAATCCAAAACACAAACAAAGACAAGGTTAGGAGGGTACAATGCCAAGAATAGCTGGTATAGATTTACCTAGAGAAAAAAGAGCAGAAATCGGACTAACATATATATATGGTATAGGTCGTTCAACTGCAAACGAAATACTAAAAAACACAGGAATCAATCCTGATACAAAGATGAAAGACCTTACAGAAGAAGAACTCGGTCAAATCCGTGATGAACTAAACAAATACACAATCGAAGGTGACCTAAGAAGAGAAAGAAATCTAAACATCAAGGCCCTAAGAGAAAATGGTTCATACAGAGGACTAAGACACAAAATGGGACTTCCAGTAAGAGGTCAAAACACTAAAAACAACGCAAGAACAAGAAAAAGCAGAAAGGGTTAATAAATGGCTCCAAAAGGAAAAAAATCTACTAAAGGTAGAAGAAGAGTTAAAAAGAATGTTGAACGTGGCCAAGCACACATTTCATCAACATTCAATAATACAATGGTAACACTTACTGATATGCAAGGAAATGCACTCTCTTGGGCAAGCGCAGGACAATTAGGCTTTAGAGGCAGCAGAAAATCTACTCCATTTGCAGCTGGTGAAGCAGCAGATGTAGCAGCAAAGAAAGCTATCGAACATGGTCTAAAAACTGTAGAAGTTTACGTAAAAGGCCCAGGTTCAGGAAGAGAATCTGCAATCAGAAGCTTACAAGCAGCAGGACTAGAAGTTACAATGATCAAAGATGTAACACCAATCCCACACAACGGATGTAGACCACCAAAGAGAAGAAGAGTTTAATAAGGAGATATTATGGCAGTAAGTAAAGATCCAGTTTACAAAAGAGCGAGAGCTTTAGGTATTTCTCCAGCCTACCTAGGATACACAGGTTCTTCAAACAGAGCTCTTCCACAAAGAAGAAGCAAACTATCTGAATATGGTATGCAACAAAGAGAAAAACAAAAAGCAAAATTCATCTACGGAGTAAGTGAAAAGCAATTTAGAGGTTACTACGACAAAGCTAGCAGAATGAAGGGACAAACAGGTGAAGAGTTAATCATCCTATGTGAAAGAAGACTAGACAACATAGCCTTCAGATCAGGCCTAGCAAGAACAAGAAGAGAAGCTAGACAAATAGTAACACACGGCCACTTATTAGTAAATGGCAAACAAGTAGACATCCCATCATACCTAGTAGAAGAAGGCGATGTAATCGAAGTTAGAGAAAAATCAAGAAGCAAAGAACTATTCAAAAACATCAAAGAAGTAAATGCATCATTTGGCGTAGTAGAATGGTTAGATTCTGATATAGAAAACCTAAAAGTAAAAGTAGAAAAATTCCCAACAAGAGAAGAGATAGATATTCCAGTTGAAGAACGTATGATAGTAGAGTTTTACTCTAAATAGGATTAATTAAGTTAGAACTAAGGAGCTACCATGATCGAAAAATTAAACACAGATATAGAAATACTGGATATAAACGAAGAAGACCATTACGGCAAATTCGCCCTATATCCATTAGAAAGAGGATATGGTACAACCATTGGAAACAGCATGAGAAGGGTGCTACTATCATCCTTACCTGGTTCTAGCGTCTCAAAAATACTAATAGATGGTGTACTCCACGAATTTTCAGTAATAGATGGAGTAGTTGAAGACGTTCCTGAAATAATATTAAATATCAAAGGCCTAAGAGTCAAAAAACACTCAGAAGAAGACGTGACCCTATTTTTAGACATAGAAGGACCAAAAATAGTCACAGCCAAAGATATAAAAGAAGATGCCTTAGTTGAAATAGCTAATCCTGACCATTATATAGCAACAGTAAATGATAAATCTAAGCTATTAATAGCAATGGATGTCACAAATGGAAAGGGCTATAGGATAAGTGAAGAAAACAAAGACGAAGCAGATCCTATAGGAACAATCGCTATCGATTCATCCTTCACTCCAGTAGAAAAAGTAAACTACACAGTAGAAAATACTAGAGTAGGGGAATCAACAGACTATGATAAATTAATCATAGAAGTATGGACAAATGGAACAGTCAGCCCACAAGAAGCCCTAGCAGAAGGCTCATCCATCCTAATGGAAAACTTCTCCTTCTTCAATGAACTACCAGATAAACAGTTCCCACCAGAAGAAGAAATAATCGAAGAAGTTGAAGAAGAAAACTTAGACGAAGGCCTAAACAAAACAATCGAAGAATTAGACCTATCCCTAAGATCATTTAACTGCTTAAAGAGAGCAGGCTTCAACACAGTGGCAGATATCTTAGAAGTTCCAGAATCAGAATTAAAAACAATCAAAAACTTCGGTAAAAAATCACTAACAGAAGTAATAGACAAAATCCACGAACTTGGATTTGCTCTAAAAGATGAATAGGAGGAAAACATGGCAGGAAAAAGAAAACTTGGTAGAAGAACCGACCACAGAAATGCTATGCTAAGAAACCTAGTACAATCATTACTTGAAAACGGTAGAATCGAAACTACAGTAACAAGAGCCAAAGAAACACAAAAAATGGCTGAAAAAATGATCACACTAGGTAAGAAAAACACACTTCACACAAGAAGACAAGCAGCAAGCTACCTATATAAGCCAGAAGTAGTTCAAAAACTATTTTCAGAAATAGCACCAGAATATGAAAACAGAAATGGTGGATACACAAGAGTACTAAAACTAGGACCAAGAAGAGGCGACGGATCAGAACGCGCAATCCTTGAATTAGTTTAATAAATAAATGCCCAAAACTCGCGGCTGTGGGCATCAGATAATTTATTTAGATTATAATTTAAATAAAGACCATCCTCAAAAGAGGGTGGTTTTTTCGTGACTAAAAGAGAGATGTTTATATTTTGTAGATCCCTGACAAAATCACCCTCCTATATCATTTATACAAAGCAGTGAGGAATAATCCTATGAAGTTAGGATTAAAATTAAATTATTTTAAATGATTAATTAATTCTGCAACAGCCCTAATCCCACCCAAGCCCGCACAGTCGGGCTTTTTCTTTTCCTAAATTTCATTTGCAAACTAGATTGAATTAGCATGCTAAAAATGATATAGTCATATTAAGAAACTTTAAGGGGCATGTGATGACAAAGTCTTTAGGAAAAGCACATTATTTAAGAGAAAATTTCAATTTTTTTATCCTAAATGCCATGGATGATTGGGTTAGGATAATAGATGACAGGGGAGAAGTTGCCTTTGTTAATGATGCCTTAATGGAAGCCCTAAATAAGAGCCAGACCCTAAAGACCTACCTAGACGATAACATCGACCTAATCTTAAGCAATAGCAACGAAGTAGTCAAGACCACGACCATGATCGAAGAAAAGCACATCGATGGCAAATATTATTCCATAAAGACCTCGCCAATCTTCTACGACGGAGACTTTGCTGGCACAATCGAAGTCTACAGGGATATTACAAGCGAATCCATCCTAAAAATCGACCTCTACAATGCCAACAAGGACATGATTGATGATTTAAGATTTGTAAGAAGAATCCAATCCTCAATCCTTCCCAAAAATAAAACCTACGGCAAGCTTAAGATATCAGGTATCTACAGCCCTTCAGAAAAAGTCTCAGGTGACCTTTACGATTTGATCAAAATCGACGAAAATAGGTCAGCCTTTTATATAGCAGATGTCATGGGCCATGGGGTCAAGGCGTCGATAATGACCATGTTTTTGAAAGTGTCCATGTCCGCAATCTTTGACAAGCACCCAGAATACAGCCCTAGCCAAGTCTTTCTCAATCTCAGGAAGAAATTTACCAGACTTGAGATAGACTCCAGCCAATATTTCACAGCCTGGCTTGGCATATTTGACTTCAGGGACAATAGCCTAGTCTTTGCCAATGCTGGCCACAACTGCCCACCCCTAATCTATAAGCAAAGCCAGGGAGCAGCTGATTACCTACTCGTAAGCGGCAGGATGATATCAAATATAATCGAAGCAGACAAATACAAAGAAAAAAAACTAAGCTTAGAAGAAAATGACAAGATTCTATTCTTCACAGATGGGACCATAGAAGCAAAAAACGAAAATGGCAAGGAATACGGCCTAGAAAGGCTCAGAGAAGAATTCTCTAACAATCCTGACCTAGAAGCTCTCTACCAAAACATAAGAGACTTCAACTGGCAGCAAATGGCAGATGACCTAACCCTTGCCCTCATAGAATACGGAGGAAATGATGAAAATTAACCAATATATAGACCACACCAACCTAAAGGCAGATGCCACCTTTGACCAAATCAAAAAACTAGTAGACGAAGCAGTAGAGTACGACTTCTACTCAGTTTGCGTCAACTCATCCGATGTCAAATTCATAAGAGATTATAACAAAGACATCAAAATCGCAGCAGTAGTAGGATTTCCACTAGGAGCCATGACCAAGGATGCCAAAGTCTTTGAGGCAAAAGAAGCCATCAGAGATGGGGCAAGCGAAATCGACATGGTAATCAACATCGGCAGGCTAAAATCAGAAGACTACTTCTATGTAGAAGATGAAATCAGAGCCATCAAAGAAGCCATAGGAGATAATATCTTAAAGGTAATCATAGAAACTTGCCTTTTAACAGAAGATGAAAAAGTCAAAGCCTGCAAGCTAGCCCTAAATGCCGGGGCAGACTTCGTCAAGACATCCACAGGCTTTTCAACAGGAGGAGCGACTGTCGCTGATATCAAGCTAATGAAAGAAGCAGTAGAAGGTAAGATCAAGGTAAAGGCAAGCGGTGGCATCCACACAAAAGAAGAAGCCCTAGCCCTAATCGAAGCAGGCGCTGACAGGATAGGCGCAAGCAAGTCAATAGACATCTGCAAGGAGTAAAAATGGCCAACGAAATAATGATGCAATCCTTTGAATGGGATACAAATGGAGACGGTTCCTTCTATAAAAAT
This sequence comes from uncultured Anaerococcus sp., assembly GCF_963512375.1. Classification (NCBI taxonomy): domain Bacteria; kingdom Bacillati; phylum Bacillota; class Tissierellia; order Tissierellales; family Peptoniphilaceae; genus Anaerococcus; species uncultured Anaerococcus sp. The sequence continues at coordinate 16,477 of NZ_CAUPMI010000020.1, read as the reverse complement.
CTAAGCAAAGCAGCCAAAGACCTCAAAAAGGCGGGCATAGATGCCCTTTGGCTCCCACCAATGTGCAAGGGAGGCGGGGACATGGACGTAGGCTACGGAATCTACGACCTCTGGGACCTAGGTGAATTTGACCAAAAAGGCACCATCAGAACTAAATACGGGACCAAAGACGAACTAATCAAAGCCATCGAAGACCTCCACGCAGCAGGCATCAAATCCTACGCAGACGTAGTCCTAAACCACAAGGGCAATGCAGACTTTAAGGAAAACTTCAAGGCAGTCATGGTAGATCAAAACAATAGAGAAGAAGACGTCTCAGGAGAGATGGAAATTGAAGCTTGGACAGGCTTTGACTTTGAGGGAAGGAAAGGTAAATATTCAGACATGGTCTGGCACTACTACCACTTCACAGGAGTAGACTACGATGCCAAGACCGATACATCAGCCATTTTCAGAATCCTAGGCGATGGCAAATATTGGGACGAAGACGTCTCCAAAGAAAAGGGCAACTTCGACTACCTCATGAACTGCGACATAGACCACACCCACCCAGAAGTAAGAGAAGAAATATTCAAATGGGTTGACTGGTTCACAGAAGAAACCAAGGTCGATGGCTTCAGATATGATGCCCTCAAACACATATCAGGCGACTTCATCTACGACCTATCCAAATATGTTATACAAAAAAAGGGAGCAGACAAGTTCTACCTCTTCGGAGAATTTTGGCAATATGACACAGGAGCCATCGAATCCTACCTAGACAACTCAGACTACAGGATTGACCTCTTTGACGTACCCCTACACTTCCATATGAACGAAGCCAGCAAATCCATGGGCAACTACGACATGAGAAAAATTTTTGACAACACCATAGTCAAAGACTTCCCAGCCCAGGCAGTAACCTTCGTAGACAACCACGACAGCCAACCAGGCCAATCTCTAGACTCATGGGTAGAAGAGTGGTTCAAAGAAATAGCCTACGCCCTCATCCTATTCAGAAAAGACGGTTACCCATGCCTCTTTGCAGGAGACTACTACGGCCTAATAGGAGAACATAAAACAGAACCACTAAAAGACATGCTAGATAAGATGATGCAAGTTAGGAAATCCTACAACTATGGCGAACAAGACGACTACTTCGACCACCCATCAGTCATAGGCTGGGTCAGAAGAGGAGATGAAAGCCACAAGCCACTAGCAGTCCTAGTCTCAATAAAAGACATGGCAGAAAAGCAAATGTTCGTCGGCGAAAGCGAAGCTGGAGCCACCTACACAGACCTATCAGGCAAAAACGAAGACATAAGCATAGATGAAAACGGAAATGGAGTATTTACAGTTGGACCGGGAACAGTAACCTACTGGGTCAACAAAGACACAATATGAAATATTACGCAGTAAAAAAAGGCAGAAATCCTGGGATCTACACATCCTGGGATTCTTGCTTAAAAGAAGTAAAAGGCTACCCAAACGCCTCCTACAAGTCCTTCAAGACTAAAGAAGAGGCCCTAGCCTTTATGTCAAATGAGAAAAAGGAAATAAAAATAGACCAAGACACAGTCATAGCCTACGTAGACGGATCCTTCAACCTCAAAGAAAAAACCTACGGGGCAGGAGTAGTCCTAATAAAAGATGATACAGAAGAGACATTCTACAAAGCTTATAAAGACGACTACTACATCCACAGAAACGTAGCAGGAGAAGTAAAGGCAGCAGAGCTAGCCATAGAAAAAGCCCTAGAAAAATCCTACAAAAAAATCCTAATCCACCACGACTACCAAGGCATAGCCAGCTGGGCCGATGGAGAATGGAAAGCAAACAACACCCTAACCAAAGCTTATCAGGCCTATATAAAAGAAGCAAGAAAGCAAATAGAGATAGGATTTGTAAAAGTAAAAGGGCATTCGAATGATAAGTATAATGATCTTGCAGATGAGTTGGCCAAAAAAGCTATTTTTTAAAATAGCTTTTTTTCAATATCAAAAAATTGAACTTTAGGGGGCTTAGCCCCCTAAAAACCCCCTTTTTATCCTTGTTTTTTAATGAATTATTATTATTTGCTATTTTTCTTCGTTATGTCATCTCATAATAAATAATTGTCATCAAGCTGATGATTTCGGCAAAGGGGGAGGGCCAAGGACCCTTTCGCATGGGTCCTCATCGCCCTCCCCCTTACACCCCCTCTTCGTTACACCCCGCAAGCGACTCCTTAGCGGAGGGCGATATATGTAGATTTTTTTCAAAAATCTTCTTTATTATGGCGGATAACTTCGTATTTAGGTAGCTTTGCTCTTACTGATTTAAAATCAAAAGCCCCCTAAAAATCACAATCTAGTCCAACTAGGATTTTTATAGCTACTTATCGTCTTAGTAGTTACAGTATTTGTATTTAAGTGTGGATGTCAGTGTGATTTTCTAAACGGTGACTTTTTATTTTAAATCTCTTCATAGATTAGTATAGAAGTCTCGCTTATCGCAATGTTTGCAAAAGCAAACGAGCCTAATAACTAATATGACGTTAATATCCTCTCAGAATACAGAACAAATCTCCCAAGGTCGGGAGATTTTGTAAATGGAGATGCAGTTAAGAAAATCTCCTGACGCACGATTATAAATAAAGATTCTGTAACTTCTAAGATGTAGAGTAGATATAATACAAAAATTTGGGCTAGATTGAGATTTTTAGGCATCGGAATGTCAAAATCAGTTAGGATAGGGATAGCTAATACAAGGGGTTCCGTCTACAAAGAGTGGCTTGCCAACGGCAAGCTTCTATACATGCTCCCCGCTTTAGGGGCCGCCTGGGGGTGTAACGGAGAGGAGTTTAAGGGGAGGCCGATGAGGGACCATGCGGAAGGTCCCTTGGGCCTCCCCTTGAGACGAAGATTTAATTGTAAATAGAAAAAATTTATTAAGTGATAAAGTTACGAAGAACAATACTATATAATATTGTATCACTAAAAGAAAAGACTCTTGGCCCTCCCCCTTGGACGAAGATTCAATAGTAAATAATAATCATTTAATAAAAGATATAGTTACGAAGAGAAACACCAAATGATATTGTATCATTAAAATAAAAGTAATAATTCCGAAGAAAAATAGTAAATAAAAACCATTATACTATATGATATTCCCTTGATTTTAATATATTAATTGGTATATTATTAAATATTATCAATACAACAAAAACCCACACAATTAACATTAAAGTAACCCTCATAATTGTGAAGATTTCTTAGAAGTCCAAATCTTAGGACAAAAACTTGAAATCAAGCCATTTAATCCTAATGAATGGAAATTCTATTGTAGAAATTCTAGCCAATTGTGAAGATAACTTGTTGATATATTTAGATAAATTTTAGATATATTGATATTTTGATCAAATGTGTTGACAATGTGGAGACTATGTTGTAAGATAATAATTGTAAAGTGAGTACTAAAAAAATGTACAAAAATTAAACGAAATTTATAAGGAGAACAATAATTATGAAATTAAATAAATTAGCAGCAGGTGCTCTTGCACTAGCTCTAGGTCTTGGTGCAGTAGCACCAGCAGTAGCTGCAGAACACAGCTATTCACAACTTAACGCTGAACAAGCAGACAAACTACAAAAAGAAGCTCAAGGACTAAGAGAAAAATTAGTTAAAGCTGGCGAAGCTGAAACAAAAGCTAAAGCAGCTTACGACGCAGCAAAAGCTGAAGAAAAAGCAGCTTATGATGCATACGTAGCTCTAGTTGGACAAGTTTACGAACTTTCTACAATCAGAGATTACGTAAAAGGTGAAAAAGACGTTGATACAGCAAAAGAAAAATTCGTTAAATTTGCTAGAATTCAAAAAGAATCTCAAGAAAGAAATCTTGCTCAAAAAGCATACAACGAATTAGACGCACTTACAAAAGTAACACTTCCATCATTTGAAGATCTTCTTAACGGTACAGGCAGAACTACAGTTGCTGCTCTAGGTGATAAAGATGCTGCAGATAAAGTTCCATCTGGTGCAGTAGCTGAATCAGTAGGTGGACTACTAAGACAACTTGCTTCATATGATGATGCAAAAGTTTCTGAAAAGAAAATTGCTGATGCATTTGATAGACTTCTTGTAGCAGTTAAAGATGCTAACAGAAAATTCAGACTAATGAACGAAGCTAAAGCAGCTACAATTGCAGCTAAAGCTAAGCTAGATGCAAACCTAAAAGAAGCTGACGTATACCTAAGACAATTTGGTGCAGCTCTAGTTTATGACGGAAGCAAATACAAAGTAACAGGACCAGAAGTTGCTGGACACCCAACAGAAGCTGGTAGAGACCTTGGTAAAGTAGCATCTTCTAAAAAAGTTGACTATGCAGCTCTTAAAGCAGCTAGAGATAAAGCATTCGAAACATACAATGCAGCTAAACTACTTCTTGAAAAATTCCCAGAAACAGTTAAATCTGTTAAACCAGCTCTAGAAGCTGAAGTTGCTAAAGCAGCTAACCTAATCAAGAAAGCAGACGCTCTTCTAGCTAAAAAATCAGCATTCATCGCTACAGCTTACGCTGCAGAAGAAGATGACGCAGCAGCAGCTGAAGAACTAACAAAAGCTCTTAACGAAACAAACGACAAAATGGAAGAGCTTATGAACAAAAACGAAAAAGAAAACAAAGAAATCAACGAAAAAGCTGAAACACCAGTTAAACCAGCTGAAGAGAAAAAAGAAGAGAAAAAAGAAGACAAAAAAGCTAACAAACCAGCAAGAAAAGCTGGAAACAACGCTAAAACAGGTATCGCTGGAGTAGCTGGCGTAGCTGGAATCCTTGCAGCAGCATCAGTTGCTTACGCAGCAAGCAAAAGAGACTAATTAATAATTAGAATCTAAAGAGGCGGTCAACAAAGAGTGCACTCTTAGACCGTATCTTAAAATAAAATACCCGGGTACTCACTTCAAAAAACCTTCCATTAATTTGGAAGGTTTTTTTATGGGGATTTTGAGATTAATGGGTAATAATACAAATCACATTCATATGTATTAAACCCACTTACTAAACCCCTAAGAGTTTAAACCTGTCACTAAACCACCCATCCGCATGACTCACGCACACACCCACCCCGAAAGAGCTATGGAGAGGAGGGGTCTCATCAGTAGAGTGCATAAAGAGATTAGTAACTACATCGGGCTATGTATGTACATAATTAAGTAGAAACCAATCATCGATGTACCCACAAAACTCTAAAAACACCTAACCATGAGATTTCTCGTTTCACTCGAAATGGGAGGGAAGATGGTGACACACTTGTTTAGGTTCCTTACAAATAATATTATCTTAGACAATAATTCATATTCTAGCACAACTAGGGACTAAACTCTCCCACCCCGATAGAGCGATAGCGACGAGGGGTCTCATCAACTTTCTCTATATAGGGATTAGCCTCTACATCGGGCCATGTTCCTACTCCATTATGTATAAAAAAATCACCGATGTATGTACAGAACCCTAGATAAACAAAACCATGAGATTTCTCGTTCCACTCGAAATGGGAGGGGGACGCTGGTTCCATATTTTATTATCATCCTTGAAATATAATATTCTCTTAACGAATAATTCAAAAACTAAAGCTTACCACGGCATCCAAAACCCCGTACGTCCACACAATAACCCACCCCGACAGAGCTTGCGACGAGGGGTCTCATGGTTCTTTACATAAAGGGATTAGTAAATACATCGGGCCATGTATATACTTCAATAGGTACAAACCTATCACCGATGTAGGTACAGAACCCTTGATAAACAAAACAATGGGGTCCTCTTAGAGCCGGACGGGCTTGCACTCACGTTCGTTCGAAATGGGAGGGGGTGTTGCTATTACATTTAATTTTAATTCCTTAAGGCTAATATTCTTCTTATAGAAACCCTCTGTATCAAACAATACCATGAACCACATACCCACACCAAACACCCCACACCCCCAATCATTGAAAACCACCTATTTCCTAGTATAATACAAGGGTATAAATGTGTGTATTTTAAAGGCCTTTTGGGTCTTTTGCTTTATAAAGAATGTGAGATTTTATGAAATTTAAGCTTAATTCAGAATATAAACCACGTGGAGACCAGCCGGAGGCTATTAAAGAGCTTTCTGAGGGAATCCTTGCTGGTAAGAAGGACCAGATCCTAAGAGGGGTGACTGGGTCTGGTAAGACCTTTACCATGGCCAATATTATCGAGAAGGTCCAAAGACCTACCCTTGTCCTTGCCCACAACAAGACCCTTGCCTACCAGCTTTTTACAGAGTTTAAGGAGTTTTTCCCGGACAATGCTGTAGAATATTTTGTTTCCTATTATGATTATTACCAGCCAGAGGCCTATGTGGCTGCAACTGACACCTATATTACCAAGGACTCATCTATCAACGATGAGATTGACAAGATGCGCCACTCTGCGACTATGGCTCTTTTTGAGCGTAGAGATGTTATTATTGTGGCATCTGTATCTTGTATTTACGGCTTGGGTGATCCGATTGATTACAAAAAGCTAGTCGTATCCCTAAGGCCTGGCCAAGAAATAAGTCCGGCAGGAGTTATGAAAAAGCTAATTGATGTCCAATATGTGCGAAATGACGTGGACTTTGATAGGGGGACTTTCAGATCTAGGGGAGATATCCTTGATATCTATCCAGCAGGTTTTGACCAAAAGGCCATCAGGGTTGAGTTTTTTGGAGATGAAATCGACCAAATTTCAGAATTTGATCCTCTAACAGGCAAGGTTTTATCAAAGCTTTCCCACGGCTATATCTATCCTGCCAGCCACTACGCTACAACAAGCGAGAAGACTGAAAGGGCAATAGTTACAATTGAAGGAGAGCTAGAAGAGAGAATCAAGGAATTTGAAAGCGAAAATAAATTATTAGAGGCCCAAAGAATTGAGCAGAGAACTAGGTATGACATAGAAATGCTCAAGGAAATCGGCTTTTGCTCGGGTATAGAAAATTATTCTGCCCACCTATCCCAAAGGCCAAGAGGGTCAAGACCTTACACCCTAATTGACTATTTTCCAAAAGATTTCGTCCTAATGGTAGATGAGTCCCACGTCTCTATCCCACAAGTAGGGGGCATGTATGCAGGCGATAGGTCTAGAAAGCAAAATCTAGTAGATTACGGCTTTAGGCTCCCTTCAGCCCTAGATAACAGGCCACTTAAATTTGAAGAATTTGAAAAGCTAATTAACCAGACAATCTATGTATCGGCAACACCAGGCCCATACGAGATGGAAAAAACAGGGGGTAAGATTGTCGAGCAAATTATAAGGCCAACAGGGCTTCTTGATCCACTTGTAGAAATAAGACCGACAGAAAATCAAATAGATGATCTCATAAATGAAGTCTACAAGACCAAAGACAAGGGTGATAGGGTCCTAGTCACAACCCTAACCAAGAAAATGGCCGAAGACCTCACAGACTACTTAACAGAAAAGCAAATCAAGGTCAAATACCTCCACTCAGACATCAAGACAATCGAAAGAAGCGAGATAATAAGAGAGCTAAGGCTAGGAGAATTTGACGTCTTAGTAGGAATCAACCTCTTAAGAGAAGGATTAGATATACCAGAAGTATCCCTAATAACAATCCTAGATGCCGATAAGGAAGGATTTTTAAGAAGCGAAACCTCCCTAATCCAAACCATAGGAAGGGCCGCCCGTAACTCAGAAGGCAGGGTAATAATGTATGCCGACCGCATCACAGGGTCTATGCAAAAGGCAATCGACGAAACAGAAAGAAGAAGAAAAATCCAAGAAGCCTTCAACAAAAAGCACAATATAACCCCAACCACCATCAGGAAAAACATAGGCGAAATAATCCAAGTAACCAAAAAAGCAGAAGAAACAGAAGAAATCCAAGAAATAAACAGAGCAGAAATAGAAACAATCCTAATAAACATGGAAGCAGAAATGTACAAGGCTGCAGAAGAATTAGACTTTGAAAGAGCAGCAAAACTAAGAGACCAGATAAAAAAGATGAGAGAAGATTTCTGATTCAAAATCAGAGTATTTTAGGGGATTTTCCCCTAAAACCCCTTATTTCTTATACAATATAAGATTATTATTTGGTTTAATTCTTCGTATTGTTATCACATAATAAATGATTATTATAAGTATATCCCTTCGTTCAAGGGGGAATCCCTAGGGAACGTTTCGCACGTTCCCTCATCGGACGGAAACCCGTTTGCTACGCAAACTCCTTCGTGCTACCGCACTACGTTTCCGGCATAAACGCCCCAAATCAAGGGGCGTTTATGTCCCCCTTACACCCCCATTTCCCTCACCCCCTCTGCTCCTAAGGCGGAGTGCGAAACATGAAGATTGCCTAACGGCAATCCACTCTTGGTAGACAAAACCCTTTGTATTAGCTATCCCTATCCTTAGTGATTTTGAAATTCATTCGCCTAAAATCTGATAACTCGCTACGCTCAAACAATCAGATTTCTTAACGGCTCATTCATTTACAAAATTTCCAGACCTTGGGAGAATTATTCTGTATTCTGAGAGAATATTAACGACAAAGCAGGTCTAAGGCTCGTTTGCCTTTGGCAAACATTGCGATTAGTGGGGCTTATATTTTAATCGCGATAGCGATGGGTTTTCTAATCTATTGGAAGATTTAAAATAAAAAGTCACCGTAAAGAAAATCACACTGACAGTCGCACTTAAATACAAATACTGTAACTACTAAGATGATAAGTAACTATCAAAATACAATTTGGACTAGATTGTGATTTTTAGGGGACTTTTGATTTTAAATCAGTAAGAACAAAACCACCAATATACGATGTAATCCGTCATACCAAAGAAGATTTTTGAAAAAAATCTTCCTATTTCGCACTCCGCTCAAGGAGCAGAGGGGGTGAGGGAAATGGGGGTGTAAGGGGGAAAGCTGGAGGGGGCCTCTGCCGCCCCCTTAGCGTTCCCCCTTATTACGAAGATTCAATTGTAAATAAAAATAAATTACTAAATGGTTAAGTTACGAAGAAAAATATTAAATAACAATAATTCATAATGAAATAAAGAAAAAATAATTTATCTTGGATAAAAAAAGAAAGGACTATTAATGTCAGAAAAAAACATTATTATTAAAGGAGCAAGGACTAATAATCTCAAAAACATTGACCTGACTTTGCCTCGTGACAAGATGATTGTCTTTACGGGTTTGTCTGGGTCAGGGAAGTCTACTCTTGCCTTTGATACTATCTATGCTGAGGGCCAGCGCCGTTATGTGGAGAGCTTGTCTTCTTATGCTAGGCAGTTTTTGGGTGGGATTGATAAGCCTGATGTCGATGCTATTGAGGGGCTTTCTCCTTCGATTTCTATAGATCAGAAGACTACCAATAGGAACCCTAGGTCTACTGTTGCTACTGTGACTGAGATTTATGATTATTACAGGCTCTTATATGCTAGGATTGGCGATGCTTTTTGTCCAGTTTGTGGCAAGCCTATTGTGGCCCAGTCTGTGGACCAGATGGTTGACAGGATTATGGAAATTGAGGAGGGCTCTAGGATTCAGCTCCTTGCTCCTGTGATTAGGGGCAAGAAGGGCCAGCACAAGAAGGCCCTGGAAAATATTAGAAAAGAGGGCTTTGTTAGGGTTGTGATCGATGGAGAGAGATATGAAATCGAAGATGACATCGATCTTGATAAGAATAAGAAGCATGATATTTCTGTAATTGTCGACAGGATTAAGATGAAGCCTGGCATTGAATCTAGAGTGGCTGATTCGATTGAAACTATTATCGGCCTTTCTGATGGGCTGGTGATTGTGGATGTGATTGGTAAGGAGGAAATCCTCTTATCATCCAAGCTTGCCTGTCCTGAAGGCCATGTGTCCTTGCCAGAAATTACCCCAAATATGTTTTCATTTAACGCTCCTATTGGCATGTGTCCAGAGTGTAATGGGCTTGGCTTTCATTTACAAATTGATAAGGACCTTATTATTCCTGATTATAGCCTTTCTATCAACCAAGGGGCTATCGATCCTTATGCAGGTTCTGGCAAGGGTACCTACTATTACCAGGTGGTAAGGGCCATTGCTGACCATTATAAATTTGACCATGACAGACCTCTTGAAGATGCTCCAGAGGGGATGATTCACGATATCCTCTATGGTACTGATTATGACCTTTCTTTTATTTTTGATTCTCACTTTTCAGGTCAAAAACGCTATGTGGGGATTTTTGAAGGGGCCATCCAAAATCTTTGGGATAGGTACCAAAGGACCAATTCCGATGCTCAAAAGAAGAAATTTAGGGAATACATGGGCGAAGAGGAATGCAGGGTCTGCCACGGAGATAGGCTTAAACCTGAGGTTTTGGCTATTAAGGTTGGTGGCCTAAATATTTCAGAGTTGACTCGTCTTTCTGTGGCCAAATCTATCGAGTTTTTCGAAAAGTTAGAACTTTCCGAGATGAAGGCGAAGATTGCCGAGCTTATTATCAAGGAAATTAAGGGCAGGCTCAAGTTTTTAGACGATGTAGGCCTATCCTACTTGACCCTAAATAGGGCGGCGGCGACTCTTTCTGGTGGGGAAAGCCAGAGGATTAGGCTGGCTACCCAGATAGGCTCTGGCCTTGTGGGTGTTTCTTATGTCCTTGATGAGCCATCTATTGGCCTCCACCAAAGGGACAATGACAAGCTAATAAAATCTCTAAGAAACCTCACCGACATCGGCAATACCCTCATAATCGTAGAACATGACGAAGATACCATGAGGGCGGCAGATTATATAGTTGATATCGGTCCAAGGGCTGGCATCCACGGGGGCCAGATTGTCGCTAAGGGTAGTCTTGATGAGATAATGAAAAATAAAGATTCCATAACTGGGGACTATTTGGCAGGCAGGAAGAAAATTCCTGTACCAAAGGAAAGGCGCAAGTCTGATAAGTTTATAGAAATAATCGGGGCTGGGGAAAATAACCTCAAAAATATTAACGTGAAATTCCCACTTTCAACCCTCACCACAGTTACAGGTGTATCTGGCTCTGGTAAGTCTTCACTTGTCAATCAAATTCTCTACAAGGTCGCCACAAGAAAGCTTAATAAAACCAAAATCCACGCCGGTATCCACAAGAAAGTTATAGGCCTTGACCAGATTGACAAGGTCATAGCCATTGACCAGTCACCAATCGGTAGGACTCCAAGGTCAAACCCAGCCACCTACACCAAGCTTTTTGACAGCATCAGAGATGTCTTTGCCATGACCAACCAGGCCAAGATGAAGGGCTTTAAGAAGGGAAGATTTTCCTTTAATGTCAAGGGAGGCAGGTGCGAGGCTTGTAAGGGAGATGGGACAATCAAGGTAGATATGATGTTTTTGCCTGATGTTTACGTGCCTTGCGAGGTTTGCCACGGCAAAAGATACAACAGGGAGACCCTGGAAGTCAAATACAAGGGCAAGGATATTTCAGAGGTCCTTGATATGACAGTCGAAGAAGGGATAGAATTTTTTGAAAACCACCCACCAATTGTAAGAAAGCTCCAAACCCTCTACGATGTAGGTCTTGGTTATATCAAAATCGGCCAACCATCTACAGAATTATCAGGAGGAGAGGCCCAAAGGGTCAAGCTTGCAACAGAGCTTGCCAAGGTATCAACAGGTCAGACCCTCTACATCCTAGATGAGCCAACTACAGGCCTTCACACAGCAGATGTCCACAAGCTAATCGAAGTCCTAAATCGCCTGGTAGATCAAAATAATACGGTAGTAGTAATCGAGCATAACCTAGATGTAATCAAGGTTTCAGACTACATCATCGATCTAGGCCCAGAAGGAGGCGATGGGGGCGGAGAGATTGTCGCCACCGGCACTCCAGAAGAAGTCGCCAAGGTCAAAAAATCCTACACAGGCAAATACCTAAAGAAAATCCTAAAATAAGATCAAGTATCATTGAAAAATCAAAGGCTCCTGATAGAAAAAATCAGGGGCTTTTGTATTGGAAGAAAATATATGAAAAAATAATTGCTAAAAACTTACAAGTATCATATAATATATCTAAAGAAATCTTTTTCCTGAAAATTCGGGAAGTGAGTTGCAAGTAAAAATGTAAGCGGTTAAACTTGCTATTTTTAGGCAAAGAAAGGAAATTATATGACAGAAGTTAAATTATCCCTACAATCAATTCAAAATGACAAGGCCCTATGGGAAGAAAAAGGCTTTGCATTGCCAAGCTATGACATTGAAAAGGTCAGAGCGAACACAAGAGAAAACCCTGAATGGGTACATTTTGGTGGTGGAAACATTTTTAGAGCCTTCCCAGCTAGAATTCAAGATGAAATCTTAGATGAAGGCCTAGCTGAAACAGGTGTTATTATCTTTGAAACCTTTGCTGCAGAAAAGCTAGACTATATTTTCGGTGAAAATGATAACTTATCAACAGCTGTAACCCTCAAATCTGACGGCACAGTTGACCTAAGAGTAGTAGGAGCAATTGCAGAAACAGTAAAGGCAACCAAGGCTCAAGATTGGGCAAGGGCTGAAGAAATCTTTGCCAAAGAAAGCTTAAAGGTAGTATCTTTCACAATCACAGAAAAAGGCTATAACATCAAGGGCTTAGACGGGGACTTTACAGACCAAGTTAAGGCAGAAATGAAGGATAAGGACCTAAATGTATCTAACTCAATGGCGATAGTCGCAGCTCTTTTATACCACAGATTTAAAAATGGAGCTTATCCAATAACCATGACATCTATGGATAACTGCAGCCACAATGGCGATAAGCTAAAGGCATCAGTCCTTGATTTTGCAAAGGCTTGGGCAGAAAATGGCATAGTAGAAAAAGAATTTGTTGACTATTTAGAAGATGAGACCAAGGTATTTTTCCCACTATCAATGATCGATAAGATAACACCAGTGGCAGATAAATCAATCGGTAAGATCCTTAAAGACAAAGGCTACAGCCCAGTAGAAAGCCCAGTTATGGATGGCAGACCACAACCACCTTCATATGTAAATGCTGAAGAGACAGAATATTTAGTAATAGAAGAATCAAAGGCTACAGAGTATCCTCAATGGGATAAGAAGGGCATCATCTTTACAGACAGAAAGACAGTAGATGAAGTAGAGACAATGAAAGTAACAACCTGTCTAAACCCACTTCACACAGCCCTAGCAGTTTATGGTTGCCTACTTGGCTATGACCTAATAAGTGCAGAAATGAAAGATGAAGACCTAGTCAAACTAATCAAGGGCGTAGGCTACACAGAAGGTATGCCAGTAGTAGTAGACCCAGGTATCATCGATCCAAAGGCCTTTATCGATACAGTACTAAATGTTAGATTCCCTAACCCATTCCTACCAGATGCTCCACAAAGAATAGCAACAGACACATCTCAAAAGGTAGCTGTAAGATATGGTAAGACCCTAAATGCTTATAAGGCTCAAAACCCAGAAGCAATCAAAGACCTAAAATTCATCCCAGCTGTTATAGCTGGTTGGTTAAGATATCTCCTAGCCATAGATGATGAAGGAAAAGCCTTTGAACCATCACCAGATCCAATGCTAGCAAGCCTACAAGAAGACCTAAAAGATGTGAAATTTAAAGACAACGAAGGCATCGATGAGAGCCTACTAAAGATTATAGGCAATGAAGAAATCTTTGGCATAGACCTAGTAGAAATAGGCCTAGCTGATAAGATAATAGCAGACTTCAAAGAAATGAATAAAGAAGAAGGCGGAGTAAGAAAATTCCTACAAAGCCTATAAAACAAAGACCACCGGGTAACTGGTGGTTTTTTTGGTGGGTAATTTATGAAAATTCTTAAGCGGAAATTAAGCCATAAGTATAAAGACTTTTGCTAAGACTGGCGAGATAGTTAGATTCGAAAGTCATTCAGGCGAGCGAAGTTAGGAAGAATCATATCATTTCAATCTTTAAAATATTCTCTTTTGACTATTGACATTTATCTTATATATGCTATAATATTCATATGAGCAAGCAATCATATGAAAGGAGGCTAATATGAATATAAAAAATATTTCAGATAATATCTTGGCTGATCTGGCTGATTTGTTTAAGATTTTCTCAGACTCTACCAGGATGAGGATTATGTATAGGCTCTTTGATGGACCAGTGAGTGTGGGAGATATAGCTGAAAGCCTTGATATGAGCCAGTCGGCTATTAGCCACCAGCTTAGAAATCTCAAGGAGAATAATCTTGTAAAGGCAGAGAGGGATGGGAAATCTATGATGTATTCCCTGGCTGATGACCACGTCAAGATTATTATTACAACTGGCCTTGACCATGTTTGTGAAGATTGCAAGAATTGCCCAGAGTGCGAAGAAATTTGTGAGGATTAATTTAGGAGGATTTTATGAAAAAGAAATATATTATCGAAGGTTTGGATTGTGCTAATTGTGGAGCTAAGATTGAGGATGCTATTTCCAAGATGGATGGAGTAAATTCAGCTAGCGTTTCATTTTTAACTGAGAAGGTCAAGCTTGATTTAGCTGATGATATAGACCTTGTTGCCTTCCTTAAAGAGGCCAATGAGATTGCTGATAGGATTGAACCAGGGTCTGTGATTAAGGAGAAATAGATGTTTAAGTTAATGACTAAGGACCACAAGAAAGAGCTTTACAAGCTTATTCTTATTGGCCTTGCTAGTTTTGGACTTGCCTTTGCGACAGGCCACAGGCATAATGATGTCGGTCATCCTAATTGGGGAGTGCTTTTAGCCTTTCTTCTCTTGTATTTAATAGCGGCTGCTGATGTTTTGAAGGCTGCCTTTGAGGGGATTAAGAGGGGCCAGGCCTTGGATGAGAACTTTCTTATGACTATCGCTACCCTTACAGCCTTTATCATAGGAGATTATGTTGAAGCTATTGCTGTTATGGTTTTTTATGGCTTTGGAGAGCTATTTGAAGAGATTGCTACCCACCGTTCTAAGGAAAATATCAAGGACCTCCTAGACCTAGTGCCTGACCTTGCTAATAGGGTTCTTGATGATGGGTCTGTTGAAGAGATTGACCTGGATGATGTAGAAGTGGGTGATATACTCATGGTTCGTGATGGGGAGAAGGTCGGAGTCGATGGCCTTGTAATCGAAGGCAGGGCCCTGGTTGATACTTCTTCTGTAACTGGAGAATCTATGCCGGTTGAAATCGAGCCAGGAAGTCAAATCATTTCCTCATCTATTGTCACAGATGGGATTATAAAATATAGGGCAGAGAAGGAATTTGACGATTCTGTAGCTGCTAAGATTATCGAGCTTATTGAGGATTCACACACAGCAAAATCTGATAGCGAAAAGCTTATTACTAGATTTGCCAGGGTCTACACACCAATTGTCGTGGCTCTTGCAGTCCTAGTTGCCCTTGTTCCACCACTTTTCATGGGTGGGGCCTGGTCAGATTATCTCTTTAGGGCAGCGACCTTTTTAGTATTGTCCTGTCCATGTGCCCTTGTCTTGTCAGTGCCACTTTCCTTTATGTCAGGCCTTGGGCTAGCAAGTCGTGACGGGATTTTGGTTAAGGGCAGCCAATATTTTGAAGACCTAAAGACAGCTGATATTCTCCTTACAGATAAGACAGGAACACTAACTACAGGAGAATTTCTTGTTAAGGATATAGTTTATTACAATAATGGTGATAAGGAAGAGCTATTAGATTTTATTTATAATCTAGAAAAGATGTCTACACATCCTCTTGCACAAGGTATTGTCGCCTCTCTTAATAGAGAAGAAAAACCTGATTTATTTGATGATGTTGAAAATGAAAAGGGTCTCGGAATTAAGGCTAGAACTAAGGATGGCAGAGAAATAAAAATTGGATCAGCAAGATATGTAGCCTATGAGGGAGAACTTACAGATAGGGCCGTATTTTTAGCCGTAGATGGAAAGCTAGCTGCAAAGATTATCGTTGAAGATGAGATAAAGAAGGGGGCTAAGGAGACTATTGCCTACCTTAAGGGAGAATTTAAGGAAATTGGTGTCGTATCTGGAGATAGCGTCTTTGCTGTAAAGGACTTGGCTGATAAGCTTGATATAGATATCTACCATGCAGAAGTCATGCCAAAGGACAAGCTAGAGATCATGAAGGCCTACCAGGATGCTGGCCACAAGGTTGTCTTTATAGGCGATGGGATAAATGATGCCCCAGTCCTTAAGAATTCTGACATAGGCATATCCATGGGCGAGACCGCATCAGATTTAGCCATAGAATCATCAGATATCCTAATAGCAAATGGCCAGTTTAGCCAGCTTGAAAGACTGATGAAGATAGCAAGTATCACCAATTCGACAGTTATACAAAATATTGTCTTTATAATGACAGTAAAAATTTTAATACTAATCCTAGGCCTCTTTGGCTATGCATCAATGTGGCTAGCCATCATAGGAGATGTAGGCGTATCCATAGCCGCCATTCTCTGGGCTATGAGGATTTTAAAAAAGGACCTCTAGGGGTTCTTTTTAGTACCATAAATAGTGTAAGAAAGAAAGTAATTTCTATCTTGCACTAT
>NZ_CAUPMI010000019.1:0-47077 GCF_963512375.1 uncultured Anaerococcus sp. | reverse complement strand
GATCCAAAACCAGAAGATCCAAAGCCAGAAGATCCAAAACCAAATGATCCAGAAAAACCAGGCAAACCTGAAGAGCCAGGCACACCAGGCGAAAGACCTGAAAAACCTGTAGAACCAGGCAAGCCAAGTGAACCAGGTACACCAGGTGAAACTCCAGAAAAACCTGAAAAACCAGGTAAGCCAGGCCAACCTGAAAAACCAGAAGTACCTGAGACTCCAGGAGTTCCAGCAAGACCTGAAAAATCAGCAGAAGCCCAAGGAAATACAGAAAACCTAGCTGGAAACTTAGCTTTTGTTAATAAAGAAAATAAGACAAAGAATCCAAAAACTGGTATAGGCTCAGTTGCCCCAATCATAACAAGCATGGGTATATCAATAGCAGGACTTCTTGCTACTAAGAAAAAGAGAAAAGAAGACGAATAAGTTTTCATTAAAAAAAGTAGGTAGGCACTAAGCCTCCTACTTTTTTGCTAGGTCATTATTAAATTAAAAAGCTAAGAGCCTGCTGTCATTCCGACAGAAAAGCTGCCAGACTTTGACGAGGAAGCCCATAAACACAGGCCTTCTAGTTATAAAAGACCTAGCAATTACTAATCAAATCACAAAAAATCAGCCTCAAGCGCTTGCTTAGGGCTGATTTTTTTTTAGTAAGTTTTAAACCTATCAAATGGGTAGATCCTCATTAAGGCCTCTCCCATGAAATAATCTCTTGAGACAGGACCGAAGTTTCTGGAGTCATTAGACTTGACCCTATTATCACCTAGGAGGAAATATTGGTCTTCACCTACATACCAACCTACTATATCGCTTGTTGGCTCTGTGACCATACCCTTATCCAGGTAGTCTTCGTCTAGTTTTTCAAAGTCTATATAGACATCCCCATCCTTGATTTCAACGTTTTCACCAGGGAGACCTACGACTCTTTTGACGTAGAGCTTCCAAGGTTCGGTTGGGGAATTAAAGATTACTATATCTCCCCTCTTGTATTTTTTGCCAAAGTTTTTGGATATCTTATCTACTAGCATGATATCGCCTGTAGCAAGGGTGTGGTCCATGGAATGACCAGAGACAGCTGTAAGGTCGACTACAAAATATTTGAGACCATAGACTATTAGAAAAATTGCCGCAAAGGTCTTTATAAAATCCCAAAGCTTGGCCAAAAATTTGTTCTTATCTTTATTTTCTATCTTGTCTTTATTTTCTTCAAAATCCTTATTGTCCATTTTAATCTCCTATCTTTGAACAAAATGTACTAAGAGGTCAAAGAGGCCCTTGATTGCCTTCTCATGTGTCCTCTCATAGCCGTGGCTTGCTGCTACACCGCATCCTACTAGGGCGTGCCTATAGTCATAATCACTTGCCACAGCGGCAGATGCATCAGACCCATAAAATGGATAGATATCTACTCCATAGTCTATGCCGACCTTTTTGGCGGTGGCTATCAAATCATTGGTTAGGTCATAATTATAAGGACCTGACGAATCC
Organism: uncultured Anaerococcus sp.; assembly: GCF_963512375.1. Lineage (NCBI taxonomy): Bacteria > Bacillati > Bacillota > Tissierellia > Tissierellales > Peptoniphilaceae > Anaerococcus > uncultured Anaerococcus sp. The sequence continues at coordinate 45,592 of NZ_CAUPMI010000019.1, read as the reverse complement.
TTGGCACAAATTGATACCTTTAGCTCATCGCAAGTTAGATCGTCGTGGACTACTCCCATATCTACTGCGACCATATCAGAGATACCAGCAGGGTGGCCTGAGCTTGCCCCATGTCCTACTTCTTCATAGACTGTAAACATCATATATAAAGGACGGTTTATCTTTATATCCTTATCCTTAATTTCCTTGGCTAGGGCAAGGAGGATGCCTGCTGATGCCTTATCATCTAGGTGGCGGCTTTTGACAAAGCCATTGTCTATCCTAAATCTAGGGTCAAGGGAGATGAAGTCACCATTTTCTATGCCTAGGGCCCTGGTTTCTTCCGCAGAATGGGTGATGGCATCTATTACTACTTCCATGGTGGTGTCATCACGTTTGGCCTCTCTTGGGTCGGATGAGCCATGGACTGCTGGATTATTTAGCCTGCAAACTCCAGTATATTCCTTACCAGATCTGGTGTGGATGGTGACATTTTCAAATTCTACAAAATTATAAGGAAAACCACCGATTGTGGTAAGCTTTAGGGCCCCATTGGCCTTTATTGACCTAACCATAAGGCCCAAAGTATCAACGTGGGCTGATAAGAGTAGGCCATTATCCCCTTCCATTTCATTTATTGGGACTATGACATTGCCCTTCTTATTTGTGTAAGGCTTATAGCCTAGCTTTTCAAACTCATCGCAAAGGTATTTTGTGGCCTTCATGGTAAAGCCTGTTGGAGATGGGGTATTTACTAATTCTTTTATATAATTTGTGATTGTATTCATATTATTCCTTTCTTTTCTCGGGTATAATCTAATATAAATACTATATTATAAATTGTGATAAAACCAAAGGAGTTTTATATGAAAAAATACTATTTTAAGGAAAAATTTTTCAAAATAACTGACAAGTACTGGATTATGGATGAAAAAAATGACAAGGCCTTTTATTTGGACCAGGATTTTACCTTTTTTGGCTATAGGTCAAGGGTTTATGATAGGGATATGAAGGAGGCCTTTAAGGTTGAGAGAAAGATCCTATCCTTTTTGCCTACTTATTTTGTAGATTTTAAGGATGGAAGCCAAATGACTATCAAGTCTAGGCTAAGTTTTTTGAGAAGGAAGGTCGATATAGAAACAGATTTTGGGACCATTAATCTTAAGGGATCTATTTGGGATTATGATTTTGATATTAGCCTTGATGGCAAAAAAATTGGGGAGATTTCTAAGGTGTTTTTCGCCATGACCGACCAATACGAGCTAAGGGTCTTAGATGAAGCTTATACTGAGGCAATGATCGCCCTTGTGATTTGCCTAAATAATATCAAGGATAGCGAAGCAGCCGCAGCTGCAAGTTCTGCTAGTAACTAGGAGGGGATATGATATTTATCTTAGCAGGGGTTTTTGCCCTTTTGGGTCTTTATAACCTCTATCTTTTTTCTGGAATTAAAATTAGGGTTAAATTTACCAAGGTGGACCTTGCAGTCTATCTTATGATGCTAGTCATGTTTGCCATCTACCAATGGGTCTTTAAGCCTTATATTATAAACACCCTAGCCATTGGCCTTGCCATAATTTTTTGGAACTATTCGGGCATAATTGCTAGGGGCTTTAGTAGGGATTTTCTTTATACCAATAAGCTTAACCCATTTTTAAATAAAAAGGTAAAGCTTGATGAGATTAAGTCTGTGACCCTATCAAGGGCTGAGAAAAACCTCCTTCTGATAGTAAATTTCAAGGAGGCCAACGCCCAGGATAATATGAGATTTGCTTATAAGAAGGAAAAGGACCTTATTAAACTTCTTAAGGGGCAGAAGGTCAATGTGATTAATTAAAAAATAGCTGGTAAAGGGATTTAGTCCTTAACAGCTTATAAAAAGACAAAATCCAAAAACGCTTTTCCGACTACGGAAATTTAGAAATTCTAAAACTCATAATCCTGTAATTCGCAAACTCGCTTACGCTCAAACAGTGCGAATTACGGTCGGATTATTTCGATTTGAATTTCTTGAAATTTCCTCCGAACGGAACGCTTTCTTTTGGATTTTGTCGATATAGTTATTTGCTGGTAAGGGATTTTGGTCCTTACCAGTTATTTTTTTCCTAAGTTTTAGCGGCCGCCGCCACCTCCACCACCGAAGGATCCACCGCCTCCACCAACAGATGTGGCACCGCCAAAGCCTGCGTTTGAAAAGCCTGTGGCCTCGCCATAAGATTGGTTGATGGATTTTGAAAAGCCTCTGGAGTTTGAAAATAAATATGGATAGTAGATGAAATTATTCATGTAATAATCATCCCTTCCTACTATTTTTTCAAAGCTTTCTCCAAGGCCTAGGATTTGGGCATAGATTAGAAAGTCCTTCCACTTAGGCATCTCTTCTTGGCTTTTTTCTCCAACAAGCTCGTAGTTTGCAAGGTAGGATTTAAACTTGCATAGGTCTTCATAAAGGCTTATACCCTTTTGGGTCAACCTTAGCTCAGTCCCTGTCCTTGATGAAGATAGGAAGGTCTTTTCGTACTCATAGTCTTCGATGTAGCCTTTTTCCTTGAGGGTCGCAAGAGAAAGGTCTTCTAGGTCCTCATAGAAATTATCGAGGGCGTCCTTATTTTTTTCTAGGTATTTTTGATAGGCATAATCTGTAAGGAAGCCATCATGGCTGCTTAGACTTGCCTTATAAAGGGTGTCGAAATATTTGCCCTCGAGGACTCCCATGTTGTCGGGTTTTTCTAGGATTTTGATTTTCTTTTCTGAAACTAGGCCATACTTATCCTCTCCAAGGTCGATTTTTTTAGCAAGGGCCCATTTGAGGATGAAGGCATTTACATAATCTTCAGCTAGATTTATAGAATTGATGTAGGTCTTTTCTATTATAAAGGCCAAGTCTTCGATGTGGCCATCATAAGGGATATCTTTTAAATATTCCCTGCCAAAGTCCTTTGGCTTTCTAAGGTCTTTGAGATTTGTTATTCTTTTTTCAGAAAATGCTAACTTAGCGGCACGGATGCCTGCAAAGGCTCCTGCAAGACCCGTGGCAGCTGCAAGACCTATTAGAATTTTGGCCCATATTGGCATTGGAGGTTTATAGGCCTTACCTTGGTTTTCTTCCCATTTAGACCCTTTCACAGCCTGGTCGGCATAATCTTTGAAATTCTTATCTTCCCTGTAGGAAGTAGCAAAGGTCCCCTTTGGGAATTTGATCATGACTGTGGCATAGTCAATCCCTCCAGTAGAATTAAGCTCTATGACTCCATCCTTATTTTCTATATGACCCCTAAGGCCAAAGCCCCAAAATTTCACATCCTTTCCTATTGGCTTGTAGGATGCGATTTTGATATTTACTTTTTCTGGCATGGGGTCAAAGTCATCTCCCACAAATTTGAAAAAGACCATGTCAGCATCATTTAGACCGATGGCTAGGGGACTTATCTTATATTTTAGGTCATAGCTATTGTCCCCATACTTGCTTATGCCCCAGCAAAGCTCGTATCCATCATCTTTTTGGACTGTGCCGTAGCGGTAGGCCTTTTCTTCAAAGGACTTGTCTATATCCCAAGGGTCTGCTTTTTCAAAATCCTTGCCAAAGGATGATACAGAAAAATTTTCGATTTTAAGGCCTCTAAGATTATTTATGGCCTTGTATCTTTCTGTATAGTCTGTGTCATTTTCATCTATATGCCAGCTTTCCTTTATAGAGCCTGTGCCCTTTTCATCTAGCTTTGCCTCTATATTTATTTCCTTAAATTCATCTGCCAAGGCCTCTTTAGGCAAGAAAATCATTAGGCTCATGGCAATTATTGTCAGTAGTTTTTTCATAGTCATCCTTTCTTTATATCTTCTTATATTTTATTTTACCCAGAATGAAAATTTTTGTATTAATTTTTAACAAATTGGCTTTGACAAATCGCTAAAAAACTGTAGAATTTAGCTAGTTACTCCCTTTCTTTTTGCGAAAAGGGGCATTGTTTTAGGAGTTAATATGGAAAAGAATTTTTTATCCAAAATATATGACAATATAACCCACAACCCGCCTATGGTCCTTACCCTGGGCTTTGCCATTGTAATCACAATTGGAACTTTGCTTTTAAGGATGCCATTTTTTTCTCGTAGTGGTAATGAAACGAGCCTTATTGATGCCTTATTCGTGGCAGCAAGTGCTTCTTGTGTTACTGGCCTTAGCCCTGTAAATACCCTCGAGCATTGGAACTCTTACGGTCATCTTCTACTTATTGTCCTTATCCAAATTGGGGGACTGGGGGTGATGAGTATTACCTCGATGATTCCTCTAATTTTGGGCAAGAAAATTGGCCTAAGCTCTAGGCAAATTTTAAAAGAACAGCTCAATGTCGAAAGTTTGGAGGGCATGATTGCCTTATTTAAGTATGTGCTTTTCTTCTCTTTTGGGGTGGAGCTAATTGGGGCTATGATTTTAGCTATTAGATTTGTACCGATTTTTGGCCTTGCTAAGGGGCTTTGGGTGTCTATTTTTCACTCTATATCAGCCTTTTGTAATGCTGGCTTTGATATTTTGGGCGATAGCATCTATCCTTTTAGGGATGATTTGCTTGTAAATTCCACCCTTTGTGGCCTGGTTATTATCGGTGGTCTTGGTTTTGTGGTGACAAGTGAGCTTTTTAAGAGGAGGTCTTTTGAAAAGATTTCAACCCACTCTAAACTTGTTCTAAGCCTTACAGCTATCCTTCTAGCTGTGGGTACCCTTGGATTTTTTATCCTTGAAAAGGATGGGGGAGTCCTTGTTGGGGAGGGCCTTGGGGCTTCTCTTACAGAATCCTTCTTCCAATCCACTGTAGCAAGGACGGCAGGCTTTTATTCGGTTAAGCTTGAAAATATCAAGGATTCTACAGCTCTTCTTTTGGCAGGCCTTATGTTTATAGGTGGCTCTCCAGGATCTACTGCAGGGGGGATTAAGACTACAACCTTTGGCGTCCTCATCCTTTCAACCCTTGCTGTTATAAGGGGAGAAGATGAGCCGGTTTTATTTAAAAGACACATAGGAGCTGATACTGTGAGAAAGGCCCTTGCTATCTTTGCAGTATCTGTGACAATTATCCTTTCTGTAAGCTTTATCCTTACTATTACAGAAAAGGCAGGCCTTGTAGAAATTTTTTATGAGACTGTATCAGCCCTTGCCACAGTTGGGGCAAGCATGGGAATGACCCCAAATCTTTCAAATATTGGCAAGATTTTAATAACTATTTGTATGTACCTAGGCAGGATTGGCCCAATGACCATGGCCTTTGCCTTTGGCATGAAGACTAGAAAATCACTAATCAGATATCCAGAAAGTTTTATATCTATAGGATAAAGGAGTAAATATGAAAAATGTTATCGTACTAGGCCTAGGCAGGTTTGGATCTGCCCTAGCCCGCAAGCTATCAGAAAAAAACATAGAGGTCATGGCTGTAGATATGGACTATAACAAGATCCAAAAGCTAGCAGACGATGTGGCCTACACCGCCCAAGCAGACATCACAGACCCTGATGCCCTAAAGGAGCTTGGAATCAAAAACTTTGACATAGCTATAATTGCTACAGGATCAAATCTTGAATCAAGTATAGAGGCGACCCTTCTTTGCAAGGATGCTGGTATTGAAACTGTAATTTCTAAGGCTACATCCCTTGTTCAGGCTAGGATTCTTAAAAAAATCGGGGCAGATAGGATAATTTTCCCAGAAAGAGACAGTGGGGAAAGGCTTGCAAGGCTCATTTCTGGATCAAATCTTATGGAATTTATCCAATTTTCAAATAAATTCTCCATGGCCGAGGTCAAGGCTCACGAGACTTGGGTTGGCAAGAGTCTAAAGGATTTGGACTTTAGAAATAAGTTTGACCTAAACGTGGTGGCCTTTGAGAGAAATGGCGATATGATCGTATCTCCTCGCCCTGATGAGGTCATAGAAGAATATGACCTCCTTGTAATAATTGGAGAAAATAAAGACATAGAAAAAATCGAAGAATGTGATAATTAGGAAAACGAAAGCTTTTATGCAAAGAGCATGGATTAAATATGAAAAAAAATTCATGAAATAGTTTGCATAAGATAAAATTTGTGTTATAATAATAGCAGCTATCAAATTAGCTAGGTTTTTCATTATTAATTCCTTGATGTTTTCCCTTATGAAAACAAGGACTAACTTATTCTTTTCTATGTGAAGGGGCCCTGCCGGGTCCCTTTTCATATTAAGTAATTCTTTTAAAAAACATTTTCTTATGTTATAATAATATCGTAATCTTCTATTAGGGGGAATTTATGAGGATACTTGTAATAGATGCCCAGGGCGGAGGTCTTGGCAAAGAGCTTATAACAAAATTAAGGGCCCGCCACAAAGACCTTGATATAACCTGTGTTGGGACAAATTCTCTAGCCACAAGCGCCATGCTAAAGGCTGGGGCAAATAGGGGAGCCACTGGAGAAAATCCGGTAGTGGTAAATGCTGCCAAGGCTGATATAATCCTAGGACCAATTGGGATTATGCTTACCAATTCCCTATATGGAGAAATCACAGAAAAGATTAGCCAGGCTGTATCCTTATCGCCTGCTATTAAAATCCTAATTCCCTTTAGGCATGATGACAATATAATTGTAGGGATTTCCGATTATTCGATCAAAAAACTTGTCGACCTTGCCATTATAGAAGTTGAAAAGAATTTATAAAATGCAGGAAGCATTTTAGGTCGCAGAAGTGGCCGGGATAAGAATATCCAAACTCCCTCGCTAAAGAGGGGCAAATATTTAAGCAATTATACTAAGAAGGTATAGGAAACTCAGACGGGTGACCTATGCCTATTTTTATTGCAAAAGGAGAATCTATGAAAAAATTATTAGGTAAAACTATAGCTATCTTGGCCCTAAGCCTTGCACTTACAGCTTGTGGGGCCGGGAAAGATGAAGCTAAAACTGAAACAAAAACAGAAACAAAGACACAAGTGGAAACTAGCCATCCAAAGGATGAACTAATCCTTGGCATTGGCTCTGAGCCAGAAAAGGGCTTTGACCCAATCCATGAGGCAAGCCATTCATCAAGTCTCATCTTCCATTCATCCCTACTTAAGAGAGACTTGGATTTAAATATAGTAAATGATTTGGCAGAAGATTATAAAATCTCTGATGATAAGCTTACATACACAGTCACCCTCAAGGACGACCTCAAATTTTCAGACGGAAGTCCCCTTACAGCTGATGATGTAGTATTTTCCTACACCAAGGCCAAGGAAGAAAATACTGCCGGCATCAACCTCACCCGTTTCGTAAAGGCTGAAAAAGTCGACGATAAGACCCTTAACCTTATCCTAGAAAAACCAGACATTTCCTTTACAACCACTATGGCATCCCTTGGAATTGTAAGCAAGGACAAATATAAGGACGGCTACGGGGAAAATCCTGTAGGATCTGGTCCCTTTAAGCTTGTCGAATGGAAAAAGGGTCAAGAGATGATAGTAGCGCCAAATGAATACTATTATGGGGATGCGGTTCCATTTAAGAAGGTGACCTTCATTTTCTTTAAGGATGATGACGCAGCCCTTGCCACAGCCAAGGAAGGCCTTTGTGATATTATTAGAATCCCTTACACAGCCAAGGATATGGAAGTAGAAGGCTTCCACCAGCTTTCAGTTAAAACTGTAGACAATAGAGGCATCTCCCTTCCAGTTGTGGCTAATACTGGAGAGGTCACAGATGATAAGACCCTAGCACCAGGCGCACCAATTGGAAATGACGTTACAAGCGATATAGCCATAAGAAAGGCCCTAAACATAGCCATGGATAGGCAAGAGATAATAGATCATGTCCTAAATGGCGAGGCCACCAAGGCTACATCCATAGCAGATAATCTTCCTTGGTACAATGAGGAAACTGCTGATATAAAGGATGGAGATACAGAAGCTGCCAAGAAAATCCTAGATGAGGCAGGTTGGAAAGAGGGCCCTGACGGCATTAGGGAAAAGGACGGCCTAAAGGCTAAATTTGACCTCTACTATGCCTACCAAGATAGGGAGAATCTCGCAGTATATTTTGCTGAAAAGGCTAAGGAAATTGGCATCGATGTAAATCCAATTTATGGAGATTGGGACTTTTTTGCAGATAAGATGTATAGCCAGGCAGTTCTCTTTGGTTGGGGAGGCTACGACCCACTAGATATGTACTATTCTTATGCTTCAAAATTTAGGGGCTATGACTATTACAATACCAATTTCTATGCCAATGAAAGGGTTGATAAATATTTTGAAGATGGCCTTTCAGCAGATAATTTGGAAGACTTTTATGATAATTTCAAAAAGGCCCAATGGGATGGTGAAGGTGGTTTTTCTTGGAAGGGCGATTGTCCTTGGGTATGGCTTGTAAATGAAAACCACCTCTACCTTGTAAGAGATGGTCTAGAGCTTGGCAAGACAAAGATTGAGCCACACTCATCTCGCTACACCCTTATAGATTCTATAGCCAACTGGAAATGGGAATAAGATGGGGAAGAAAATTTTAAGGGAGCTTGTCACCTTTATTCTTTTCATCCTGGCAGTATCCTTTATAAGTTTTTTGCTCTTGGACCTATCACCAATTGACCCCATAGCCTCCTTTGCCAGGGCTAAGGGAAGTGGGCTTGACCAAAGTCAAAAGGCAGCCCTCATAGCCAAGTGGGGCCTTGATAAGCCCCTTTTTGAAAGATATATAAGTTGGATTTCAAATCTTATTAGGGGCGACTTGGGGATTTCAAATATTTATAATAGGGAGGTTATGACCATAATAAAAGAGGGCTTTGCCAATTCCTTTATGCTGATGGCCCTAGCCTGGATTTTGCAAGGGGTCTTGGGGATTTTCCTAGGCCTAGTTGCTGGTGCAAATATAGGCAGCCTTAGGGATAAATTTATCAAGGCCTATGCCATTATTTTTGCATCGACTCCTAGCTTTTGGCTAGGCCTGGTCCTTATTATGATTTTTTCCCTTAAGCTTAAGATTTTTCCAGCCTCCATGGGCTCACCTGTGGGAGTTTTGACAGAAGATATCAGCTTTGCTGATAGGCTATACCATATGGTTTTGCCATGTCTTTGCATAAGTTTGGTTGGGACTTCAAACATAATCCTCCACACCAGGGCCAAGACCGAAGATATCCTAAATGAGGATTATATCACCTATGCCAAGGCCCGTGGCATGAGTAAAAGAGAAATTATTAACAAGTATGCCCTTAAGAATTTGATTTTACCAGGCCTTAGCCTGCTCTTTACTTATTTTTCGGAGCTTTTTTCTGGGACGATTTTAGTTGAAAATGTCTTCAACTATCCAGGCATTGGGTCCCTGACCGTAGAAGCTGGCCTTAGGTCTGATGCGCCACTGCTTTTGGGCCTGGTTCTCTTTTCTTCGATTTTTGTCTATCTTGGCAATAGGCTTTGGGATTTAATCCTGCCAAGGCTTGACGTAAGACTAGGAGGGGCCTATGAATAGGATATTAATCAAGAAATCTTCTATGAGCCTTAGGAAAAAGACCCTTATAGGGATTGGCCTTGCTATAGCTTTTGTGGCCTTTATCTTTATCAGAGGGGCTATGATTAATGAAAATGACCTTGCAATTGACTTTGCAAATAAATTACAAGGACCAAGTCTTTCTCACATATTTGGGACAGACCAGACCGGTAGGGACATGTATTTAAGGACAATCAAGGGCCTTGCCACTTCCATAAAGATTGGCTTTTTGGGCTCTCTTTCAGCCCTCCTTGTGGCAAGTGTCTTCGCCCTTTTCTTATCTTTTGGCAATAAGTATCTGGATAAGGTAATTAATTTTATAATTGACCTAAGCCTTTCCATTCCCCACATGATGGTCCTAATCCTAGTGGCAATTGCTGCAGGAAGAGGCCTTAGGGGAGTTATACTTGGAATAGGCCTTACCCACTGGACAGGCCTTACCAGGCTTTTGAGGGGAGAAATTCTTGCTCTCAAGGATGAAAATTATATAAAGATATCAAGGGCAATGGGCAAATCTAGGCTTTATATTTTTAAAAACCACATCCTGCCAGAGATTTTCCCCCAGATGCTTGTAGGCCTTATTTTGCTCTTTCCCCACGCCATCCTTCATGAGTCAGCCATTTCCTTTCTGGGCTTTGGCCTTTCCTTATCCAGCCCATCTATAGGAATAATCTTATCAGAATCGATGAAATACCTCATAGGTGGATCTTGGCATTTGGCATTTTTCCCGGGACTTTTGCTTTGCTTTTTGGTTTTTGCCATAAATAGGCTGGGCGAGGATATCAAACATTTGCTAGATCCTTACTCATATCACAGGTGATTTTATGAATATATTAGAAGTTAAAAATTTAAATGTGGCCTTTGACCAATACAGCAAGGGCTTGAGGCGAAGAAGGCTTGATATAATTAAAAATCTAAGCCTTGATGTCAGGGAGGGTGAAATTATGGCGATTTTTGGGGCATCAGGCTCTGGAAAAAGCCTCTTAGCTGCCGCCATCCTTGGTCTTTTGCCCTACAATGGCTTTTGCGAGGGAGAAATCCTCTATAAGGGGAAAATTCTTGACCAAAATCTTTTAGACAGGGTCAGGGGCAGGGAAATATTTTTCATTCCCCAGTCAATTACATCCCTTAATCCACTTTTAAAGACTAAGGACCAAGCCAGGATGACCCTTAAAAGGGAGGAGTATCATAAGCAAAGACAGGTCTACCAATCTTTTGGCCTGGGGAGTGATGTTGATGATATGTATCCAAGAGAGCTTTCTGGTGGTATGGCTAGGAGGGTCCTTGTAAGTGATGCCATCTTAAGTGGGGCAGATTTTATAATTGCAGATGAACCGACCCCTGGCATGGATAAAGAGGCTACGGATGAGATTGTCAGCTATTTTAAAAAGATGAAGGAAGCTGGCAAGACCCTCCTTCTTATAAGCCACGACATAAATATGGCACTTGCCTGTGCCGATAGGATTGGGATTTTTTATGAGGGAGAGATTATAGAAGTAGGGGATAGGTCTGCCTTTGCTAATAAGGGGGCAGGCCTTACAAATCCCTATTCTAAAAGGCTTATAAGGGCCCTGCCTGAAAATGGCATGAACTTAGACAGGATAGAAAATGATTGAAGTAAAGAATTTGTCCTTTTCCTATGATGGGAAGAGGGATATTATAAAAAATTTAAGCCTTAACTTAAAAAGAGGTGAGGTACTAGGTCTTGTGGCCCCATCTGGTTACGGCAAGTCGACTCTTGGCAAACTTATGGCTGGTTTCATCAAGGCTCCAAGGGGGACTGTCCTTGTAGATGGCAAGGATATTAGAGACCTTAAGGGCTTTTTGCCAGTTCAAATGGTTCACCAAAATCCAGAAAAGAATGTAAATATCACTTGGAAGGTGGGAAAGATTTTAAATGAAGGTTGGCTTGTTTCTGATGAAATAAAAAAGGCCTTTGGCATTAGGGAAGAATTCTTAGAAAAATTCCCTGTAGAGCTATCAGGCGGTGAACTCCAAAGAATTTGCCTGGCAAGAGTCATGGGAGATTCTTGCAAATACCTTATAGCAGATGAAGTCACAAGCATGCTTGATACTATAAACCAGGCTGAGATTTGCAAGATTTTGCTAGACTTTGCCAAAAATAAAAAGGTCGGCATCCTCTTTATTTCCCATAACAAGGCCCTTTTGGACCTCATAGCTGATAGGATAATCGACCTTAGAGATATAAATAAGGAAAGCTGCGACAAAAAATAGCTTGTTGTGGCTTTTTTGTTTGAGTATAGCCTGCTGGCTCGTGGAGGCAAATATTTTTAAAAATATACTGCAAAGTTTTTAAAAATATGTTAAAATATAGTTAATAAAACTTTATGGACATAAAAGGAGTAAATTATGGCAAAAAATTTCAGAGGTAAATCATTTCTAAAACTTCTTGATTTCTCATCAGCAGATATCAGATACCTTTTAGACCTAGCAAAAAACTTCAAAGACATGAAAAGAGCTGGTGTTCCTCACAGATATCTTGAGGGCAAAAATATAGCAATCATCTTTGAAAAAACATCCACAAGAACCAGATGTTCTTTCGAAGTAGGAGCCTATGACCTAGGCATGGGAGTAACCTACCTTGACCCAACAGGTTCACAAATGGGCCATAAGGAATCTGTAGCCGACACTGCCAGAGTCCTTGGCAGGATCTATGATGGTATAGAATTTAGGGGCTTTAAGCAAGAACACGTAGAAGAGCTTGCAAAATACTCAGGTGTACCAGTTTGGAACGGCCTAACAGACCAATGGCACCCAACCCAAATGCTAGCCGATGTCCTAACAATCGAAGAGCACTTTGGTTATTCTAAGGGCCTTAAATTCGTATATTTCGGCGATGCTAGAAATAATATGGCCAATTCCCTAATGGTAGTTTGTGCAAAACTAGGTATAAATTTCGTAGCCTGTGCTCCAAAAGAGCTCTTCCCAGAAGAATGGCTAGTTGAAGAATGCAAGAAAATTGCCAAAGAAAACTTCTCAACAGTAACCCTTACAGAAGATGTCAAGGAAGCAGCTACAAATGCCGATGTAATCTACACAGATGTGTGGGTATCAATGGGTGAGCCAGCTGAAGAATGGGAAAGAAGGATCAAGATCTTAAAACCTTACCAAGTTAGAAAAGAAATCATGGACATGGCCAACAAAGAAGCCATCTTCCTCCACTGCCTACCAGCCTTCCACGACAAGGAAACCAAGGTTGGCAAGGAAATCTTTGAAAAATATGGTCTTGACTCAATCGAAGTTACAGATGAAGTCTTTGAATCAAAACAATCCCTAGTCTTTGACGAAGCAGAAAACAGGATGCACACCATAAAAGCAGTAATGTATGCAACTTTATGCTAGATAGCGAATATCACCTGGCCCTAGGATAATCCTAGAGCTGGGTTTTGTTTTAAAAAACTTTTTAGGAAAGGCTCTTTGATAAGCCTTGCCCTAGTTTTTAGCCATATGATTGGTATGGTAAAAGTAGTCTAATAAATTTAAAAGAAAATAGGCGATAAGAATCGTTAATTAAATCTCTACATAAGGAAATAAGATGGACAAGCTTGATGTAAATAAAAATCTAAAAAAAGATATAAGCGCCGAGGTCTTTATATTTTTGGGCCTCTTTTTGGGACTTTTTATCTATATGGCAAATATTATGGGTGGGACAAACATGGTCAAGACCATGATGCTCACCTCCTTTGACCTCTTGATGAATGTTTGCTTCTACCTGATGGCGGTGGCAGTTCTTGCGGGAGGCCTTTCTGCAATTTTTTCAGAATTTGGGGTAATTGCACTGGTAAATAAGGTTCTTTCTAAGCTCATGGGCCCTATCTATGACCTACCAGGAGCAAGCTCTCTAGGAGTTTTATCCTGCTTTATGTCTGATAACCCAGCCATCCTCACCTTGGCTAGGGATGATAATTTTAGGATGTATTTTAAAAAATACCAGATGCCAGCCCTAACAAACCTAGGCACAGCCTTTGGCATGGGCCTTATTACAGTCACATCTATGATGGCCCTGCCTGTTGAGGCTTCCCTAAAGGCGGCCATAGTTGGCCTAATGGGAGCAGTCTGCGGATCTATCGTATCAGTAAGGCTTATGATTAGAAAGACCAAAAAATATTACGGGACAGAAGAAATGGTAGAAACCAAGTCTGTAAAGCCTATCCCTGCTGGCTTTAGGCAGGTAAGAGAAGGCTCTGTCGGCTCTAGATTTATCACAGCCCTCCTTGATGGGGGCAGGGTCGGAGTAGACATGGGAGTGGCCATAATTCCTGGGGTTTGCCTTATTTGTACCTTTGTAATTATGCTAACAAATGGGCCAGGAGCAAATGGCTATACAGGAGAAGCCAACCAAGGCATAGCCCTCCTTCCAGTAATCGGTGAGAAATTATCCTTTATAATAAATCCAATTTTTGGCTTTAAAAGCCCAGAGGCCATAGCCGTTCCAATCACAGCCCTAGGCTCAGCAGGAGCTGCCATAGGCCTTGTGGCAGATATGGCAGGCAGGGGAATAATTTCAGGCAATGACATAGCAGTTTTCACATCTATCTGTATGTGTTGGTCAGGCTATCTATCAACCCACATAGCCATGATGGATGCCCTAGATACCAAGGAAATGACAGGCAATGCCATAATTTGCCACACCATAGGGGGTCTATGTGCAGGATTTTTTGCCCATTTGCTTTGGACTTTGCTTGCCTTCTTGTAAGATTGATGTTAAATTTTAAAAATAAAAAGGAGTAGACATGGAATTTAAACTAGCAGAACTTGCCTTGCCAGATTTTTCTAAGGAAGAATTTACCAAGGCGGAAAATATTAAAACTTGCCCAGCAGAAGCTGATGGCATAGCCCCAGATGGCTTTTACCTTACCCACCACAAGCCTACATTTTATAAGGTTGATGGCAAGTTTACCCTACCAGACCACAACAGTCTTAACTGTGTGGCAAGCCTTGTTGATGGGGAAATTATAATCAAGGAAATTAGGGAAATTAAAAAGGGCGACCAAATAGTATTAGGCAGGGAAGGAAATCTAGAAGAAGGGATTTTTTTCGATGAAAATGCCTTTGGAGCCGATGCCTACTCCAAGCCAGGCAGGTCAGTTGAGACTTCTTCTTCAAGAGACTATGACTATTTATTTGAACTTTTAAAACACGAAAGAGATTCTGAAGATGGCTATATAGTTTGGGTCCTAGGCCCTGCAGTTGTCTTTGACTATGATACAAGAAATGCCTTAAATGCCTTGGCTAAAGAAGGTTATATAGATAGCCTTCTTGGCGGTAATGCCATGGCAACCCACGACCTTGAGGGAGGATATTTAAATACAGCCCTTGGCCAAAATATCTACACCCAAGAAAACCAACCAATGGGTCACTACAACCACCTAGACCTCTTAAACGAAGTAAGGATAGCAGGCTCTATCAAAGAATTTATCAAAGAAGGCCATGTCAAAGACGGCATTATCAAGACCCTAGCAGGAATGGACGTGCCATTTGTCCTTTCAGGGTCAATTAGAGATGACGGCCCACTTCCAGAGGTCATCGGCGATACAGATAAGGCCCTTACAGAAACTAAAAAAGAGCTAGATAAGGCCACAGTTATAATTTGTATAGCAACCATGCTCCACTCACTTTCAGTGGCAAATATGGCCTCATCCTACAGGAAGAGAGCTGACGGCAAGGTTTCTCCAGTCTACCTATATTCTGTCGATGTTACTGAAAATGTCGTCCACAAGGTAGAAGCAGCCAGGGAAAGCCTCGCAGTAGTGCCAATGGTGACCAATGTCCAAGACTTTGTAGTCAACCTCCAAAAGGCCCTAGTAGATGATAAAAATAGCCAGAAAGGAGAAAAGTAATGAGCCTAGAAATGCCAAAATACCATCATCCAGATTTTGATCAGGATTTTCTAAAAAATGCTCCAAATGTGACCCTAGAGGAAGTTACAGTTGATGGCCTAAGCCCTAGAAATTACCACGCCTTATCAGTTTATCCTGAATATTTCAAGATAAACGGCAAATGGGTCCTAGCCGGCCAGTCAAGAATGGATACAGTCTGTGTAGCAAATGACACAGAGGGCGGAGAGAGCGTGGATATTGTCGAATTTAGAAATCTAAAAAAAGGCGATAAGGTAGTTATCGGCCGCACCGAAGACGCTTCTGAGGGAATTTATGTGTGGACAGAGGGCTTTTTAGAGCCAGATGACCACGTTGATACCTTCGCCTTTAGGGCAGGCAGGTCTCGTGAAACAGCCTTTTCCATGGACTATGACAATCTTTATGAAGTTCTCAAACACGAAAAGGAAAATGGGGGCTATGTGACCCTAATTGTCGGCGCTGCCCTAGCCTTAGACCGTGACTCAAGACTTGCCCTAGAAAGGCTAATAAGAAATGGCTATGTAAATGCCATCTTTTGCGGTACAGAAACAGCTGCCTTTGACCTAGAAAAGGGAATCTATGGCACATCTTGGGGCCAAGAACATTTTGAAAAAGAGCAAAACACCACAAGAAACCTCTTTGAGACCATCAACCTTGCCAGAAAATATGGGTCAACTAAGGCCCTTGTAGAAAGCGGTCTTGTTAAGGATGGCTTTATGAAGGCAAGTGTGGAGATGGATATACCAGTTGTAATTGCAGGCACCATCAGAGATAGGCTTGGCCTACCAGAGACAATAAACAATGTCTACCAGGCCCAAAATGAGATGAGAAAACACGCAAGAAAGACATCCACAATCATAATGATGTCTGCGATTCTTTACACAATTGCCACAGGCAACATGACCCCATCATATAATATCTTTGATGAAAAGGTCAGACCTGTCTATATGTATACCATCGACATCCAAGAATTTGCTGTAAACAAACTCTCAGACAGGGGTACAGTCACAGCAGTATCTATGGTAACAAACGTCCAAGATTTCATCAGAAATGTGGACAGGGCCCTTAATTTATAGAAATTTAGCCGGTATAATCCGGCTTTTCTTTTGGCCAAAATTTTCATAAAAACCTTTGCATTATCATGCTTAACAATGCTATAATTAATATAAGAGATAATATTTATAAATTTTTATCATAATTAAGATTTATAAATATTATTCAAATTTTATGAAAGGAATCATCTATGAACAATCAAGAATTGGCGAAAATTATCGTCGACAAGGTTGGCGGCAAGGATAATATCACATCCTACCAGCACTGCGCCACAAGACTAAGGCTAGTCCTAAAGGACTTTGATAAGATTGACAGGGATTTTATCGATGACCTAGAAGGCGTTCAAGGCACAAACATTGCCAATGGCCAATATCAAGTAATCCTTGGCCCTGGCAAGGTCAACCTAGTTACAGGAGAGGTAGGAAAAATCGTTGGAGAAAGCGGAGAAGCCCAGGCAAGTGATGCGCCAAAGGGCAATATCCTCCAAAGAGGGGTCAAGGTCTTATCTGATATCTTTGTCCCAATCATTCCAGCCATAGTTGCTGCCGGTCTTTTGATGGGTATAAACAACATCTTAACCAGTCCATTTTTTAATGGCAGGACAGATTCGATTATTAGCCTTTATCCACAAATAGCAGACCTGGCTAATATGATCAATGTCTTCTCATCAGCAGCCTTTGCCTTCCTTCCAGTCCTCATAGGCTTTTCTGCGACTAAGAAATTTGGAGGCAATCCATTTTTAGGAGCTGCCATGGGTATGATTATGGTCCACCCAGAGCTTTTAAATGCCTATGCCTTAGGTACAACAGCCCCTGCTGATGTGCCAGTTTGGAATATTTTGGGCCTTGCAATTCCAGCCGTTGGCTATCAAGGAACAGTTTTACCAGTTCTTGCCGTATCTTGGATACTTGCAAAGATTGAAAACTTCCTCCACGATAAGACCCCAATCTGGCTAGATAACCTTACAACTCCACTTCTAGCGACCCTAGTAACAGGTTTTATCACCTTTATCCTAGTTGGTCCAATCATGAGAAGCGCTGGTGATATGCTTACAAACGCCATCACCTTTATCTATACCAAGCTTGGTTTTGTGGGCGGGGCAATCTTTGGTCTGCTTTATGCACCAATTACCCTTACAGGTATGCACCATTCCTTTATACCAATTGAGACCCAACTTATTGCAAATCAAGCTGTGTCAGGTGGATCCTTTATCTTCCCAACAGCATCAATGAATAACGTTGCCCAAGGAGCTGCAGTTATAGCTGTCCTTCTTACAACAAAGAATGAAAAAATGAAATCAACCGCTGCTGCATCAGGTGTGTCAGCCATGCTTGGAATCACAGAGCCTGCTATGTTTGGTATCACCCTAAGGCTAAGATATCCATTTATAGCTGCGATCATCGGTTCTGCAGCAGGTTCTGCCTACATTGCCTTAAGACATGTTCTTGCCGTTGCCCTAGGCGCTGCAGGTATACCTGGTATCATCTCAATTAGACCAGAAAACTGGCTTGACTTTATAATCGGCCTTTTAATTGCAATGGTCGTAGCCTTTGGCCTAACAATTTTCTTTGGCAAATCAAATATGTTTGCAGCAAAGGAAAAATCAGCCCCAAAAGCAAAAGAACAGCCAAAAGCTCCAGAAAAGCCAGTTGAAAAACCAGCAGAAAAAGAAGAAGTAAAGGCAGCCACATCTAAAAAGGAAATAATCGAAATCTTTAACCCTGTAAAGGGCGAGGTCTTTAATGTCAGCCAATCAGTTGACCAAACCTTCGCATCAAAGATGATGGGCGATGGAGTTTGCATCAACCCAAGCGAGGGAAGAGTTTACGCCCCATTTGACGGTGAAGTTGCATCAATTTTCCCTACAGGCCATGCTGTAACCCTAAGTTCAGAAGATGGAATAAATGTCCTAATCCACGTCGGGGTAGACACAGTTTCCCTAGATGGTCAGGGTTTCACCAAGCATGTAAAAGATGGGGATAAGGTAAAAACAGGCGACCTTCTAATCGAATTTGACTCAGACCTTATTAAATCCAAGGGCCTATCTGACCAAACCATGGTAATAATCATGGATTCAGATGGTATGGATATCAAATTTAAGCAGGGCCTAAGAGATAAGGCTGCCAAGATAATGGAGATTAAAAATGCTTGATAGGAAAATCTACCAAGAAAATTCCGCAAAATTACAAAAAATGAAGGAAGAAGTGGAAAAAGATCCACTTCTTCTAGCTTATCACATCTATCCAGAGACAGGTTGGCTAAATGACCCAAACGGCCTTTGTCAGATGAACGGAACCTATCATTTTTATTACCAAGCTTCACCTCTTGATGAAAATAGGGGCGATATTGGATGGGGCCATGTCTCAAGTCCTGACCTTATAAATTATAAGAGAGAAGATTTTTTCATCTTTCCAGATAGTAAGTATGACAAGAATGGTGCCTACTCAGGTTCAGCCTTTATAGAAGATAATAAGCTTTCATTCTTTTACACAGGCAATGTCAAATATCCGGGCGACTTTGATGGGATTAACGAAGGCAGAGAACACAACACCCTAAGAATAGATTCTGATGCCTATACCTATGATGAAAAAATCCTCATAATGGATAATGACGATTATCCAGCTGACATGACCAAGCACATCAGAGACCCTAAAATCTATAAGAAAGACGGGACCTACTATATGTTTTTGGGAGCCAGGTCCAAGGTTGATAAGGGTATGGTCCTAGTTTTCAAATCAGAAAATTTAAGAGATTTCACCTACCACATGAGAATAGAAACTGCCTATGATTTTGGCTATATGTGGGAGTGCCCAGACTTTTTTGACCTAGGTGATAAGCAAATCCTAATTTGCTGCCCACAGGGCCTTGCAAGTGAGAAATACAAGTATCAAAATATTTACCAGTCAGGATATTTTTTCATAGACCTAGATTTAGAAAATAAGACCTACAAGCTAGGAGAATTTGAAGAGCTAGACTACGGTTTTGACTTCTACGCCCCACAGACCTTTGAGGATGAAAAGGCAAGAAGAATCCTTGTAGGCTGGATGGGAATCCCAGATGCAGACTACACCAACCCATCAGTCAAATACAAATGGCAACACGCCCTAACTATCCCAAGAGAGCTAAAAATCAAAAATAATAGGCTAATCCAAGAACCTCTTGAAGAGCTTAAATCCCTAAGAGATGAAAAAATAGACCTAGAAAAGGGAAAGCTTTACGAAGAATTGACCTTTGAAGCCTGTGCTTACAATATAAAGGGCGATTTTAAGATTTATTTAAGACCTGATGCAACTCTAGCCTACAGAGACGGCATCTTATCCCTAAAAATGGGCAAGTCTGGCTCGGGAAGAGATGAAAGGTTTATAAAAATAGATAAAATCACAAGCTTAAGAATATTTTCAGATAGGTCATCCCTAGAAATCTTCATAAACGGAGGCGCCTACGTCATGACCACTAGGGTCTACGCCGAGGATGGATATTTCAAAGCAGAAGACCTAGATTTTGAAATCTACCGACTAGAATCATTTAAATTTTCTTAAAAATAAAGTAAAAGCTCTCAGCCGGGAGCTTT
This sequence comes from uncultured Anaerococcus sp., assembly GCF_963512375.1. Classification (NCBI taxonomy): domain Bacteria; kingdom Bacillati; phylum Bacillota; class Tissierellia; order Tissierellales; family Peptoniphilaceae; genus Anaerococcus; species uncultured Anaerococcus sp. Next base: position 25,638 of record NZ_CAUPMI010000019.1, on the reverse strand, counting down.
AATTTTTTAAAGGAGACCTATGGAAACCTACACAAATAAATTTCACTCAAAGAACCTCTACATAAAAATAAAAGACATGAGTCAAATAAAGCCAGAAGACTTTGATAAGCTCATAAAAAAATCCGGCAAGGCTTTGCAAATAGGCCTTTATTCGGATCAGGAAGATGTCATAGCTTTTATAAAAAAGTGCGGCTTTAGCCTAAGGCGAGTAACCTACGAATTAGAAGTAGGAAAAGCCGACCTAAAAAATCCCCTCATCGATAAGGGACTAAAGCTTAAAAAAACCACAAAGGGCCAAAAATCCTACCATACTTGTCTAAAGCTTCTTTATGATTATTACAAAAAAACCCACCAAAGCATAAACCCCCTAAGCCTGGGCCTAGAAGAATTTGCATGTACAATCCTAGAAAATGCCCTATATTATGAAGAAAAAGGTCAAATTATCTTTGCAGCCTTCCTAGAAGCTGACGAAATAGCCTATTTAGCAGGCTTTGACCTTAAAAATCCAAAAGATTTAATAGGGGCCACCCTTCTAGAAGCTTACAAAACAAATGATAAAATCTTCTTCGAAGCAGACACGACAGACCCCTTGGCAAGCATGATGAAAGACTTCTTCAAAGAAAACTCAGAGCCTACTTATGAAACTTATGTAAAGTGTAAATAAAAATCTCCAAGCGAGTATTTACAATAAATTCGCTTGGAGATTATTTTATTTAAAGATATCTTTAGATATTTCTGCCCTCATGGTCATATTTGGGTTTACCACTTGGCAAGAAATTAGGTCTACTGCCATGGTCATGAGCATATTTGTGTCATAGAAATCTAGGTCGGTTTTTTTCATGATTAGGTCAGCCATGTTTGCAAGAGCAAGGTCGCTTGCCTCATCGATAGACTTTCTAGAGCCAAGGGTGATATATTTATTATCCACATCTATCATTGGTGTCTTGTAGGCAAAATCCTTCACCACTTCCACCTTAAGCTCAACAGCTCCATTGATTTCAAGGGCACAGCCGCCAACTTCACCATCACCCATAGCAGCGTGGAGGTCGCCTAGGGCAAGGAGAGCTCCTTCTACATTTACAGGTAGGTACAAAATAGCCCCTTCCTTAACCTGGGTACAGTCCATATTTCCACCGTGATCGTGTGGTGCACCTGTTGGTATGGCTTCTCCTGCTGGAGCTGTTCCAATTACACCAACCATCTTATTTAGAGGAAACTCTAGTCCCCTAAAGTAAGCCCTATCTCCCTTTACATCGACCATCCTAGCCTTAGGCATGTCAATCTTATCGCCAAGCCTTCCAAGGCCCTTTTCAACCATGGATAGACCTTGGTCCACCACTTCTATTTTTTCAATAGTCACCTTTAAAACATCACCTGGCATGGCTCCTTCAACAAAAAGTGGACCTGTGGCAGGATTTACCTTGTCAAAATCAACCCCACTAAGCTCTTGGTCTTCGCTAGTTACCTCGCATGAGAAACAATCAAGAGTTTCAAAACGAACCTTATCCCCATCCTTGGCCCTAGCAGCTTCCTTATTATTTTTATCCATGGCATAAATTACCATATTAGTATCAATTTTAATCATGCTTTCTCCTTTGAAAATAATATAGAAAATATTATACCACGTTAAAGAATAAAATCAAAGAAGGAAATGTATATACAAATGATTTACAAAAATAACATTTGTCATATAATAAGAAAAAAGGAGGAAATCATGGCCAAGACATCAAACCTAGTTGTAAGACTTGAACCAGAAGTCAAAGAAAAGGCTGAGGCAATCTTTAAAAAGATGGGGATTTCAGCATCTACAGCTGTAGATATGTTCTATAGGCAGGTAATAGTAGACGGGGGCATGCCCTTTGCAGCCAAGATCAAAAAGCCAGTAGACATAGCTGACCTTAGTAGGGAAGAAATAGATGATTTAATTCTAGAAGCTATAGAAGCTAGCAAAAGAGGAGAGTATACTGATTTAGACACAGCCTTTGAAGAAATCTTAGAACATGCTAAATAATTTTAATTAATTAATAAAAATAGAAAGAGAGAAAATTATGTATCCATATGGCTTATATTTTGACAAGACTATGATATTAGTCCTCATAGGTTTTGTTATTTCAATGCTTGCCCAGGCAAATATACAAAGTAAATATAGAAAATACGAGAAAATCAAATCAAAAAGAGGAATAACAGGAGCAAGGGCAGCTCAAATGGTCCTAGATTATAACAATTACAATGATATCACAATCAAAAGGGTAAGGGGGTCACTTTCTGACTACTTCAACCCAGTCACAAAAGAAGTAGCCCTATCAGATGGGTCCTTTACCGATTCCTCAATAGCAAGCCTTGCCGTAAGCCTACACGAAATAGGCCACGTTATCCAATATAAGGAAGGCTACTTGCCACTGCAAATCAAATCCTTTATAGTACCAGCAGTAAATCTAGGCTCAAAACTATCCATGCCAGTTTTGATAGGAGGCTTAATACTTTCAAAGCAGAAACTAGTAAGCCTAGGCCTAATCCTATTTTCGCTAACACTTATATTTCAGCTAGTAACCCTACCGGTAGAATTTAACGCCAGCAAAAGGGCCCTAGTTGTCCTAGAAAGAGCAAACATCCTAGAAGCAAGCGAAATACCAGGAGCAAAAGAAATGCTGGGTGCAGCTGCGCTTACTTATGTGGCAGCTACTATAACAACTGCTTTGCAGTTTTTAAGATTGATAATACTATTTGGTAATAACAATAGAAGGGGAGATTAAGGGAGAATTCCCTTAATAATCCCTTTTTCTATATATTAAATATAATATTATTATTTATTTTAATTCTTCGTAATTTTATCTTTTATTAAATGATTATTATATACTATTGAATCTTCGTAATAAGGGGGAACGCTAAGGGGGCGGCAGAGGCCCCCTCCAGCTTTCCCCCTTACACCCCCATTTCCCTCACCCCCTCTGCTCCTTAGGCGGAGTGCGAAACAGGAAGATTTTTTTCAAAAATCTTCTTTAGTATGGTGGATTACTTCGTATTTAGGTGGCCTTGTCTTTACTGATTTAAAATCAAAAGCCCCCTAAAAATCACAATCTAGCCTAACTGGGCTTTTGGTTGTTACTAGTCGTCTTAGTAGTTACAATATTTTTATTTAAATGTAGTTGTCAGTGTGATTTTCTTTACGGGTACTTTTTATTTTAAATCTCCCGACCTTGGGATAGTTATTCTGTTTTCTGAGAGAATATTAACGTCTAATTAGTTCTAAAGCTCGTTTTCCTCTGGAAAACATTGCAATAAGTGCAGCTAAGGAAGAAGGTAATAAGACATACATAATTAAAATTGTCAATTATTTTAAATCGAGGAAGCGTTAAGAAAATTTTGTTGAGCGAAACGAAGTGAAGCGAATCTAAATTTTTAGCTGACGAGATTTGAAATAATAGATTTTGCTCCAGGATGAATTGCAGTCAGGTCTAACAAAGAAGATTGCCAGAGGCAATCTTCAATTTGCCCTCTGCAAGAGTCGCTTGCGGGGGGTAACGGAGTGGGGGTGTAAGGGGGAGGCCGATGGGGACCCATGCGAAAGGGTCCCTGGGCCTCCCCCTTTGTACGAAGGGATATGTTTATAATAATAATTTATTTTGAGAATAAGTTACGAAGGACAACAGTTAATAATAATATGATATTGTATAATAAAAAAGGGGATTATTAGGGGGCCAAGCCCCCTAAAATATTTTTATCTTGGATAAAAAATTGTAAATTCCTACTTATCTAGTATAATTTACCTAAGAAGCAAGTGCTTCTTTTATTTAACAGATGATGGTCAGGGATAGTCAGTATCTTTTGACCTTTACTAGAATCTTAATTTAGCCATGATTAAGATTTTATTATAGAATATTAGAAAGATTGAAGGTGATTTTATGGCAGGTCTTACTAATCAGATTGAAAGATTTTTGAAACTCATGCTTGAAGATAGCGTCGATGGGGCTCTTGAGATTGGGCGAAATGACTTGGCAAGCAGGTTTGATTGCTCGCCTAGTCAGATTAACTATGTCTTATCTACTAGATTTACCCCTTACAATGGCTATCTTATCGAAAGTAAGCGTGGTGGTAATGGTTTTATCAAAATTATTACCATTGTCGAAGAGGATGATTATATAAGTTATTTGTCAAAGAATCTCAAGAAGGAAATGAGTCAATCCAATGCTTATAGCTTGTTTGATGATCTTTTTGAGAGGGAGTATTTGACTGAAAATGAACTTTTGATGGCAAAATATGCCACTAGCGATAAATCTTTGGCCGATATCGAGCCAAGGGGTAGAAATAAAGTTAGAACAAGTATTGTAAGAAGCCTTCTTCTAAGTATACTAGCGAGGAGTTAATTATGAAATGTGATAAATGCGGAAAAGATGCGACTGTAAGCCTTAAGGTGATTTTTAATGGCAATAGTCATGACATCCACCTCTGCCAGGATTGCGTCAAAAAATACGCCAAGCTTCCTAAGGATGAGGATGTTAGCCAGATTCCTGCTGAAAATCTTAATTTTGATCCCAAGGCTCTTGAAGGCCTTATCAAAAATTTCGTCCCTAGCCTTGATGAAGTGATTAATTCTTATTATGAATATAAATTTAATCAAAATAACAAAGATTTAGAATATATTATGAACCTTGATGACAAGTCCTGCCCTTATTGTGGCAATCTTGAGTCAAATATCAGGGAGGGAATCTTTGGTTGCCCTCATTGCTATAATCTGAATAAAAATTTAACTGAAAAGGTCCTTAAGACCTACAATAATTTATCAGAATACAAGGGCCGCTTCCCAAAGGCAGAAAGAGAATTTAGGCAGGTCGCCCAAAGGATTAAAGACCTTTCCCAAAAGCTTGCTGAATCTGTTGAAACAGAGGATTACGAGCTTGCAGCTAATATAAAAGAAGAAATTGAACAACTAAATATGAAGGTGAAAAATTGAAAGAATTTAGCAAGGATATAATAATTTCTTCCAATCTTTCTCTAAGGAGAAACCTCAAAGGTTATGATTTTCCAACAACTATGACCTATGATGAGAGCCTGGTTATACTTGATATATTTAAAAATATCTTTGATGACAAGCTCCTTCTCCTATCTGATCTTGACGATGAAACAATCGATAGCTTAATTGACCAGATGATTTTAAGCGAGGATGCTACAGACAAGCTTGCCCAAATAGGCCTAGTTTTTGAGGGGGATACGACCCTGGTTATTAATGACAGAGACCATCTTTCTATAAACATTTCAGGCTTTGACTTGGATCTTAACTCAGCCTATATGAGGGCAAGTGAGATTGAAAAGGTCCTTGATGACCACTTGGATTTCGCCTTTTCTGGTGAATATGGTTACCTTACCAGTGGGGCGAGAAATTCTGGAAATGGTCTAGAAATAGCGCTCAAGGCCTTCCTTTTCGGATTGATTGACAATTCAAAGACTTACTTTGGTTTCAAGCAAGCCATGGTATACGCCGGCATGTTTCCAAGACATTACATCCCTAAGGGCCTAAAGTCCTACGCAGATAAGGTCTATCTGCTCAAAAATTATGGCAATTATAGGGAAGATGTCTATTCATATCTAGCAAGTGTGGAAAATGACCTGGCGACTATTGTCAAAAATGAGAGAAGATTTAGAAGAGATTACAAGGTTTTAAACAACATAGACGATAGAAAAGTAAGAGAAGAAATAAAAATAATTGAAAACCAACTAGCAAATAATTTGGTAGATTCAAGGGAAAATCTAGCCCAAAATCTCTATGACCTTAAGAAATATAGGATTTTGGACTATGAGACATCTTTTGACAATGACCAGATCGATTATTTGCTAAGAAATATAAATAGTCATAAATACAAGGATAATTTCGACCAGGCAAGGTCAGATTTTATCAAGAAATATATGGGAGAGCATTATGGAAAACAATAGACTTAATAGACTTACCCAGCAAGCAAGACGTGAGTCTTACGGCCTAAACCATGATTATATAGGCACTGAACACCTCTTGCTTGCCCTAATGAAGACAGGTTCGAATGCCAATAAGGCCCTTGAGGCGGCTGGCGCTAATTACGACCTGCTTCGCTCAATAGTCATAAATAATATAGGCAAGGGCACAGCCATAAGGCCAGCCACAGAATATAGCAAGAAGGTAAGAAAAACCTTGGAAACTGCGAGGTTTTACGCCAAGCAAAGAAGGGATTTGACCACAAGCGAGGAGGATGTCCTCCTAGCTATCCTAAATGATGAAGATTCCTTCACCAATATCATGTTCCTCCTATCTGGAGTGGACAAGGAAGAAATCAAGAAAAACCTAAGGGATTTAAGCAAACAGGCCAAGCAAGGCGAAAAATCAAAGGCAGCCTTTAGCGAAAATATAACTAAATTTACCACCAGTCTCAACGAAATGGCAGAAAATGGCAGGATTGACCCGGTTATAGGTAGGGATGAAGAAATAAAAAGAATCGTCCAAATCCTGATGAGAAGGACAAAAAACAACCCAATCCTAATCGGCGAACCAGGTGTAGGAAAAACAGCCATCGCAGAAGGCCTAGCAGCCCAAATTGTCGAAGGCAAGCTTCCAGCCATCATGAAGGGCAAGACAATCCTATCCCTTGATATGGCAAGCATGATTGCAGGCACCAAATACAGGGGAGACTTTGAAGAAAGGCTTAAAAAGCTCTTTGAAGAAGCCGCCCAAGCTGACAATCTCATTCTTTTCATAGATGAGTTTCACATGGTTCTTGGGGCAGGAGCTGCGGAAGGATCAATGGATGCAGCCAATATCCTAAAGCCAATCCTTGCCAAGGGCGATATCCAGATAATAGGGGCTACAACCATCGATGAATACAGAAAACACGTCGAAAAGGATTCAGCCCTCACCCGTCGTATGCAGCCAATCCAAGTCGATGAGCCAAGCGTGGAAGATGCCAAGAAGATAATACATGGTCTAAAGGATAAATACGAAGACCACCACGATGTCAAAATCACAGATGCGGCAGTAGATGCGGCAGTTGACCTATCAGATAGGTATATTACAGATAGGTTCCTCCCAGATAAGGCCATCGACCTCATAGATGAGGCAAGCTCTAAGGTGAGAATTGCAGCCTTTAAGGAAAATCCTGAAAAGGAAGACCCAGAAGATACCCTAGAAGATTTGAAAAATCAGAAAGACCAAGCAGTAGCTGACCAAGATTTTGAAAAGGCAGCCAAGCTTCGTGATATAATCAACCAAAAGAAATTCGACCTAGAAAATAAAGAGGAAGAAGAAGTCTCAGAGGCCCTAGCTATAGGATATGAAGATATAGCAAATATAGTCGCTAGCTGGTCCAAAGTCCCAGTAGAAAGGCTAACAGAAGATGAAAAGGCCAAATATGCAAAGCTTGATACAAATCTAGCAGGCACAGTCATCGGCCAAAATGAAGCCATAGAATCTGTAGCCCACGCCATAAAAAGGGCAAGAGTCGGGCTTAAAAATCCAAACAAACCAATAGGGTCCTTCATCTTTGTAGGTCCAACTGGTGTAGGCAAAACCTACCTAGCCAAAAGCCTAGCCAAGGAGCTCTTCGGTTCAGAAGAAAACCTAATCAGGATGGACATGAGTGAATATATGGAGAAATTCGCAGTCTCAAGACTAGTGGGATCTCCTCCAGGCTATGTGGGTTATGAGGAAGGCGGCCAGCTTACAGAAGCAGTCAGGACCCACCCATACTCAGTAATCCTCTTTGATGAAATCGAAAAGGCCCACCCAGATGTCTTCAACCTCCTCCTCCAAATTCTAGATGACGGAAGGCTCACAGACGGCCAAGGCAGGACAGTAGATTTCAAAAACACAATCATAATAATGACCTCAAATGTCGGTGTAGCAAGCCTTAACAAGTCCACATCCATAGGCTTTAGTCTAGCAGAAGATGAAGAGGCAGCTGACAATGAAAAGGCCAAGGAAGTAATTGGCCAGGCTATCAAAGATTCCTTTGCCCCAGAGTTTTTAAATAGGCTAGATGAAGTAATCATGTTCAACGCCCTAGGTAAGAAGGACATCAAGGAAATCACAGGCCTCATGCTAGAAAAAACCAGGGCAAGGCTTAGGGAAATCGGCATAGAAATAGTCTATGATGACAAATTAGTCGACCTTCTAGCCAAGGAGGGCTTTAACAGCGAATACGGAGCAAGACCTCTAGAACGCCACATCACAAAGATGATTGACGATAGGCTAGCAGAAGATATCCTAGATAATAAGCTAGATAAGGACATGACAATCAGAATATCAGTCAGAAACGGCTCCCTAGTCTTTATAAATATAAGCAAGACCAAGGTCGCAGAAAAAATCAAAAAAGAGGCCTTAGGGGTTAAATAAGAACAAGAGCAGACCTAATCTTTAGGATCTGCTTTTATTTTGCCAATATAGGGGCCAAATCCTTTAGTTATGGGCCCTACTTGTGGTATAATAATAAGAATGAGAGGCTTTTATGATTATTAATAACTTAGAAGAATTAAAGAAATTTGCAGATAAGCTTGCCCCAATCCTTGAGGATGGGGATGTTATAAATTTGAAGGCTGATATGGGAGCAGGCAAGACCACCCTAGTTACAGCCATTTGCAAGAATTACGGGATCTACGATACCTCATCACCAACCTTTGCCTTGGTCAATATTTATGAAGGCGATAGGACAGTTTACCACCTAGACCTCTACAGGTTTGAGGACCCTGATGAGATTCTTGATATAGATTTTGAGACTTATTTTTATCCAGAAGGCGCCATCACCTTCCTAGAATGGGCAGAAAATGTAAGCGGATACCTGCCAGATGATATGATTGATATTGAGATTAATAAACTTGATGAAAACAGGAGAGAGATAAGGATAGCTGATTCGACAGAAAGGGCGAGGAAGATTAATGAATTACTTAGCAATTGATACATCTACAATGATTTCAACTGTGACTATAGCAGATGAGAAGGAAATCTTGGGAGACTTTAATGTCAACCAACTAAAGACCCACTCAGAAAGCTTGGTACCAATGATTGAGACCCTTCTTGACCTGCTTGGTATGAAGGTTTCTGACATCGACACCTTTATCATTGCCCAGGGTCCAGGCTCTTTTACAGGCCTTAGGATAGGGATGACCATTGCCAAGACCCTAGCCCAGGTGGAAAATAAGGACCTACTTACCATTTCTACCCTAAGGGCCATGGCAGCAGGCTCTAGTTCAAATAAATTTAGGGCACCAATGATAGATGCCAGGTCTACCAGGGTTTATGCGGGTCTTTTTGATGAAAATCTTAATGAGATCATCAAGGAAGACCTCTACGAAATCGATGATTTTGCAAGGCTTGTAAATGAAAAGGGCCTTGAAGTAGAGCTCATTGGCCTTCTTAATGATAAATATTTTGATAAATTTGAAAGGGCAGTTAAGGCTCCAATCAACCTTAATACCTGTATTGGTGGTGGCCTTATAAGGCTGGCCCAGACTGGTGAATATAAGCCAAGACCTCTTTTTGAGATTAGTCCTAATTACCTCAGAAAAAGCCAGGCGGAAAGGGAATTTTTGAAAAATGATAAGAGAAATGACTGTAAATGATACAGATAAGGTTTATCAAATAGAAAATGAATCCTTTTTTGAGCCATGGACCAAGAAACAGCTCCTTAAAGAATTTGAAGACAACTCATTTCTAAAACACATAGTCTATGAAAAGGATGGGGAGGTTGTTGGCTTTTACATAATAAGCCATATCCTCGATGTGGTTGAAATCTTCACCATAGCGGTAGATAAGGATTTCAGATCAGAGGGCATTGGTTCAATCCTTTTAGACGATATTATAAAAAGAAGCGAGGCGAGTAATGTAAATGAGATTTGGTTAGAAGTTTCTACCAAAAATACTGCCGCCATCAAACTTTACAATAAATTCGGCTTTGTTAGCCAAAAAATCAGAAAAAATTACTACCAAAAGACAGGCGAAGATGCCTACAACATGATAAGGAAGATACATGAGTGATTTTTATACCTTGGCCATAGAGACATCTTGCGATGATTCCTCTGTAGCCATCCTAAAAAACGAAAGAGAATTATTAACCAACCTCATCTCAAGCCAGATAGATATCCATGCGCTCTTTGGTGGGGTTGTGCCGGAGATTGCCTCTAGGAAGCACCTAGAAGCCATCAATCCCCTCATAGAAAAGGCCCTAAAAGATGCGGCACTTAGCTATGATGATATAGATCTTATTACAGTAACCAAGGGCCCAGGCCTAATAGGGTCCCTTCTTGTTGGAATATCAGCAGCCAAGGCCCTAGCCCTAGCCACTGGTGCACCCCTTGTAGGAGCCAACCACATGAAGGGTCACATCTGCGCCAACTATCTTTCAAACCCAGACCTTAAGCCACCTTTCATCTGCCTAGTCGTATCAGGCGGCCACACCTACCTTTGCAAGGTAAAAGACTACACAGACATAGAAGTAGTCGGTACCACAAGAGATGATGCAGCCGGCGAATCCTACGACAAGATAGCAAGAAAGATTGGCCTAGGCTATCCAGGCGGCCCAAAAATTGACAAATTAGCTAAGGAAGGCAACGGGGCAGCCATTGATTTTCCAAGGGTCATGCTAGAAAAAGACTCCTATGACTTCTCCTTCTCAGGCCTAAAGACAGCAGTCCTAAACTACGCCAACCAAGAAGAGCAAAAGGGAAGAGAGGTCAACAAGGCAGACCTTGCAGCAAGCTTCCAAGAAGCAGTAGTAGATGTCCTAGTCGCCAAGTCTCTAAGACTTTTAGAAGAAACAGGCTACAAAAACTTCGCCATATCAGGAGGAGTAGCAGCCAATTCTAGATTGAAAGAGAGATTTGAAGAAGAACTAGGCAAGAGAAATATAGGTTTTTATCATCCAGAACCAATCCTATGTACAGACAATGCAGCCATGATTGCCATGGCAGGCTATCTGGACTACCAGGCAGGTATAAGGGATGACAACTTCATGAAAGTCTATCCTAACCTAGAATTATGATATGAAAAGAAGAAAGAAAAATTCGTCATTAAAAAAATATAATAAACTAAACAAAATTTCAAGCCTAATCTGGGTCCTAGCCGGTTTAGGCATACTTGGCTTTGGGATCTATTATAAGGAAATCTTTGAGAAAATCTTTGGGCCAGTGGCAATAATTTACGGACTAGCAACCCTATCTACTAGGCAAAACCAAGTAGCAATCAAAAAAAACGAGCAAGGAAAGCTAGCCATCTTAAGTCTGCTTTTAATAATCTATTCCCTAGTCAATCCTTTGGGAAATATCGCCATCCTCTTTGACATCTACAAGAGAGATTGGGTCATAAGAGGAGGCCTAGATGAGAAAAAGTAAAGAGCTAATTTTACTCTGCCTACTCATATTAATAGGCCTAACCAGTACATCTTGCGTCAAAAGAAGGATAACGAGCCTTGAAAAATCAAAGATAGAAAGAGACATGCAGGAAAATATCAGCCCGCTTACAGAAAGTTTCTATCCAGACAAAATAGCAGAATTCAACGAAGAAAAATACCTAAAGTGGTTCAAGGCCCTAAAAGCTCCGGCCAAGCTCAAACTCCCAGCCCCACAAGAGCCCAAAAAGCTCACCAAGGCCGAAATGGTCGAAGACTTTGAATATTTATTTGAAGAACTAAAGGAAAATTATCCCTTCTTTGGAGTCCTAGATAGGAAATATAAGATAGATTTTCTAAACAATCACGATATTTATCTGGCAAGGATCAAATCTTGCGAAAATGACCAAGAATTCATCGACGCTATAACAGACATCATGGGAGAGCTCCACAATTACCACGCCAAAGTCGCAGACAGGACCTACGTAAAAACAACCCTCGACTATTATTCCCAAAATTGGAATCAACCATCAATTTATTATGAATTTATAAATTTGAACAGACAAGCAGTCAGAAATAGGTACGACCTAGAAGGCGTCCAATCCAGGGCCAACTCAGGCAAAGTGCGCAGGAAAAAGTCAGGAGAAGCAAAAACTGCCGCCAACCTCAGCCTAACAAGCGAAGGCGACCTAGCCATCCTAAAAGTAAGCCAAATGCTAGATGACAAGTCAATCGAAAAAGACGAGGAAATCCTAGACGAATTCCTAAGAAACAAACACATGTACAAGGGACTTGTCATAGACATAAGGGACAACGTAGGCGGCAACATGGAATATTGGAAAAACTTCCTCATACCAAAGCTAGCCACAGAGCAAAAACAAGTCATAAACCACATGTTCTTCAAAGACTCAGCCAAGGCCAGAATCCTCCTGTCAGATGACACCCTAAATGTAGAGAAACTCTCAAACGTAGACATCACAGGCATAAAGCTAGACCACGCAGAAGACCTAAAAGACTTCACCTACTACATCAAAGACGTCGTAACAATAAACCCAGACGAAAGTAAAAAAGACAACGGCTACGAAGGCAAAATCTTCCTCCTAGTAGACAAAGACGTCTTCTCAGCGGCAGAAGGCTTCGCATCCTTCATCAAACACACAGAATTTGCCACCATAGTAGGCAGCCAAACCGGAGGAGACGGGATAACACTCGGAGTAATCAACTCAGTCCTCCCAAACTCAGGCCTAGTCTTCACCTATACCAACACCCTAGGCTACGCCCCAGACGGCACCATAAACGAAGAAAACCCAACCACCCCAGACATAGAAACAGGCACCTACAGACAAGCCCTCCAAAGCATAGAAAGCCAAATACAAAACTAAGAGACCGAAAAGGGTCTCTTTTTTAATGGAAAAAGCTAATTATAAAGATTAATTATCATTATCAATTGGTGTTTACTAGTTAGCTTTATTTGCTAGCTTATCATTAAATAGTTTAATTAAAATAATTGTGATCTATTGTAATTATAATGGTTATTATAGTCTAGAAAGCTGCTTATATATGATTTATTTCTTAATTAGATTGATCTTATTAAATTCCCCACAACAAAAGCCCGAGTTTAATCCTCAGGCTTTGAATTTATTTTTTGTCTTTGTTTTTGTTAAGAAGAGCCTAGGCGCTGGTTGCTACTAGTAGGATTATTCCTACGTAGGCGATTGCCTTTATACTTGTCATTACATTCTGCTCGGAAATACAGCGGTTGGGGCGTTTTTTTGTAGAGTCTAAAAATACTGATTATTATTATCGATTGGTGTTTATTTGAATATATTTAAGATGAACTGTATTTGGAACAGTCTATAGAAAAAAATATAATTCTAGATTATTCATATGATTGTAGATTGTCGATTAGATAGATATTTTGTAAAATCTGGAACAACTCGTATTCAATTTCCCCACACCAAAAGCCCGAGATTTGAACCCCGGGCTTTGATCTTATTTCTTGTCTTTGTTTTTGTTAAGAAGAGTGTAGGCGCCGATTGCTACTAGTAGGATTATTCCCACGTAGGCGATTCCCTTTATACCTGTTTTTACATAGGATGTAGATGTGGTATTGGTTGGGGCATCTTTCTTGTCGTCTTCTTTTTTTGTTTGGTCTGCTGATTTATTTTCTGCTCCACCTATGGTGACAGTCTCTGGTGTGCCGCCAATTGGACTTTGGGCGGTAGTTGTAGGTGTTTGGCTACTAGTGGATGTCGTTGTGCTAGGTGTGGTAGTTTGGCTAGTGCTTGACTGGCTTGTGCTTGACCCGCTAGTAGTTGACTGGCTTGAGCTTGTATCAGTAGAGCTAGATGAGCCGCTTACATTGGCTGTAAATGGCTTAAAGTAGTGGTCATCAGATAGGGGAAGGGTGAATTCACCGTCTGCCTTTAGCTCGTCATCTGATAGGAGGTCATCGTTATTGGTGTTCATCTGGTCAAGTTTTTTCCTTTGATCAGCTGATAACTTCTCGTAAGCTTCCTTAATTCCAGTCTTTGCTGACTTGTAGAAGGCAGAATTTTCATTGATTTTATTCTCATCGTCTTTATTTTCGCCATCTTTATTCTCGCTCACATTCATCTCGTTGGCACTAGCTAAATAGATTCCATTTCTAAGAGATGTGGTCTCATTTTTAAGAGGCTTAGAAGTTTTTTCCTTCACCATTTGGTCAAGCTTATCAAAAGAATCTTTAAAATTAGCCTTTTCTTCATCAGTGAAATCCTCACTGACTTCGATTTTTTCATTAGCCTTAGTCAAGGTCTCATAAATTCCCTTAAGGGTCTCATCATAAGACTTCCTGCCCTCTTCATTGGCATTTTTGTAATAAAGTGAACCAACAACTGCCTCATAATAGGCATGAAGGCTTATCACATCAGTCTTATCAAGCTTATCAGCATAGAAAAGCATACCCTTTAGGATATAATCATTGACCTTAGCTTTGATAGGTGCAATATCAAGGTCTGCAGCAACCTTATCGCCACTTTCCTCGATAAGCTTATTCAAAGAATCAAGCCCTGCTTTTAGCTTATCCTTATCAGCAGCCTTGGTATTTAAAAGCTTGATAAATTCAGTCAAATCAAGACCTTCGATATTTCTAGCCTCTTCAATCCTAGAAAGAAGGGCGAATCTAGCATCAAACTCCTCCTTAAAGGCAGGATCATCCGCATAATCCACCTTAATCTCAGAAGTCGCCTTATCAGCAACCATATCACCGGCAAGGATTTCAAATAAGCTACTTGTTTGTTTGTTTTCTATATTTTCATCACTAGCAAAAGATTGGCCACAAAGCCCTACAAAGAGCCCAAAAGCCATAAAAGTCGCTAGAGTTTTCTTAAAATTAATTATCATAATACTCCCTTTACTCATATAGATATATTATATAGAAATTAAGGGAAAAATCAACAAGAAAAGCCTCAAAAAGCTGGCCTATTTGTGGGAAATTGGGCCTTTTGTAAAGAAGTATAAAAAGAGCAGACTATTTGAGCCTGCTCTTTGATATTTGTAAATATTTTTTTGAACTATTAGGAAATTCCTAAGAGTTAGGGGCAACTATTAAGAAATACTTAATGGTTGAGTTTTTTAAATATACAGTCTATTAATTGATAAAGCTGGTATGTATATTTCAGAATGTAGAATCTTAGATAATAAAATTTAAATATCCACATTTGTAAACATTCAAGTAAAAATTTTTTCTAGAAATAATTAGAAAAGTTAGACTTCTAAATTGCGATTTTTTCTAGATCTATATCAAAAAATGAATTGACATTAAAGAGAATCTGAATTATATGATATAATTAAATAAATATAATTAGTAATACTAGAAGATGATAAAAATAGGAGCACATAATGGATAATGTTACTGGAGCCAATCTTGGTTTTGAAAAAGAAATTTTTGATGCAGCTGATAAGCTTAGGGGCAATATCGAATACTGGCAGAGATTTCTCATGCCAAAATTATCCAAAAACCCAAAACAAGTTGTAAACCACATGTTTTTCAAGGATTCGCCAAAAACTAGGCTTTTGCTCCAGGATAATACCCTAAACATGGAAAATCTGTCAAATGTTGATATTACAGGGATAAGGCTTGACCATGGCGAAGATATAAAGGACTTTGCCTTTCATATCAAGGATACAATCACTATAAATCCAGACGAATCCAAAAGGGACAATGGCTATGAGGGAAAAATCTTCCTCCTAGTCGACGAAGACGTATTTTCTGCAGCAGAAGGTTTTGCATACTTTGTCAAAAATACTGAATTTGCAACTATTGTTGGAACTAAAACCGGAGGTGACGGTATCACCCTCGGAGTAATAAACTCAGTTTTCCTAAACTCAGGCCTAGTCTTTACCTGCACCAACACCCTAGGCTACGACCCAACAGGCCAAATCAACGAAGAAAACCCAACCACCCTCGACATAGAAATCGCTGCCTATAGGCAGTCTATAGAAATAATTGAAAACATGGTAAAAAACTAAAAGCTCCAGTAATGGGGCTTTTTTACTTGTGAAAATTTTTCGTTTGTTATAAATGCAAGATTAATCTTTTTCACAAATGTCATTTAGACCAAAGCGAAGAATCTCCAAAATCAGTGACCAGAATGACCGAAGCAACCCCATGCGTCGTCCCTAATGGGTCTGGCCACAGTGAGCGAATCGAACTGATGGAAGCCCTTAATCGAGGCTTTTCGAGGTGAACTCTTTATCTGGAACGGATAAGGGTGATCCCGTAAACTGCCGTCGAACTATGCCGCAGGCAGAGGAGGGATTTCACAAAGCAAGGATCAACCATGCCGAAGAAATCCTACAAGCATAGTCATTACCCAAATCAATCCTTTTGTGTTATAATTACAATAGCTATACTAGTATAAATGGATTAAGCTATAAAATAAATTTGATGAAGTCAAGAATGATAGAAATTTAATAGACTATATAATAACGGTGTACAAAAGAATTGATATATAATTTGAAATAGGCGGTAAAATTTGAAAACAAGATTATACTGGAATATACGAAAGAGGATACTTAATCTGATTTTTATAATTAAAAAGACGATTTATAAAGTTAGTACTAGGAGACATTCATCAAAAGAATATAGTTCATTTCTTAAAATTCTTTTAGAAAAGTTTGGTTATAGAATTATTAAGGCAATAGTATTATTCGGGATTTTAGAATTTGGTGATAGCATTCTTTATAAACATGGTATTACAAAGAATATTAGTAGTGAAATATTGATTAATGTCATAATAGGACAGTTGGGTGTTGCTGGAGTAATTTTAGGATTGTATTCTTCTAATATTTCCAATATATACTCTACAAGATATGCTAGTGCCCCTAAGAAAATCGCGATTGCTTTTCAATATGATGGGTTAACGGTTAGAGGTTTAAACTTCATCACTAATTTTATTATTTATGGAACAATAATCCTGTCTAGATTGTTACTAGGATACAAAGTTGGCTTATTACCAGGGAGTTTGTTAATAGTTTGGGCAATACTTGTTGTAATTTCTTTAGGTATAACGGGAAATAGGATCTATCAATTATCGGATGTATTTAGAGTTGCAGATGATGCTTATGTCATTCTAAATAGGGTGGTTTCTAAACAACTTAAACAAGAAATATATATTTCTGATGCTAATTATCAGAATCACTTTATGAAGATTACTTCAGATAAAATTGAATTGTTAAAATCTATTCAAAAATATGGATGTAATCCTGAATTAGTGAACAGTTCCTCTGTGCTTGAATTTATGTGTTCTAATCTAGCACTAATGGAACAGTACTGGTTAATAAAAAATGAGCTTATTAAAGATTCATTTTGGTTTAAAAGAAAAGGAGTATATCAACAGTGGCATTTTATAAATTATGAAGAAGCATTAACGGCATTAAGCTCAAAGACTGCACTAAGACGTAAAGAAAAACCAGATAATTATTGGCTTGAAGATGAGTTAATGTCTATAAATCATAATTGTATTAATTATTTGATAAAGAAGAATGACTTTGGCACATTGTATAATTATTTTGATACCTTAAGGTCAGTTTGTAAATCTGCAATTGCAAATAGAGAAGCTAATTATTATATAAAAGAAATAGATTGGTTAAAGACAACAATCCAAAATTCGGTAAATAACATTAATTCAGATGATAACTTAATATTTGCAGGATTAGTTGAACTAATTTCTTTATTATATCTAAATATAATAGTAGAATCGAGCAAGTATTTTAAAAATTTTAATATTGATGAAGTATTTAAGTCAGTAATAAAAGGCATTGATACTGGAAAAGCATACGATTCTATAAGTGCAATTAGAGGACGAGAGAACATAGAAATTTATAAAAAAATATTAACAGAGGTACAAGTTGAAGGACATCGACTTACCCCAGACTGGTTAATGAAACAATTTATAACTAATGAAGAATTTATTTATGTAAATTCACTATTTGATGTAGTTAGGGAAAGTATTGATCATGCATATTCATTGGGAGAATTTTTTGTAGACAATCAAATGTATTATGAAGCTTGTATTTTATTTACAAGATTCTATGAATATGAATCAAAGTTATCATATTTTTATATATGCTCTAGTGACATTGAGAAAAGTTTAAAAAAATATCATAAGGATAATGAAGATAAGTGGGATGATAGTAGATTAGAATTGGTGAAAGAAAAATTCTTATATTATAAAAAGGAAATACCTGATAAACTTGTTAAATGCTCAAGTAATTTTGCGATAAAAAATTGGGACAGGAGGGAAGAATATCCAGACTTTTTAGGTGAGAGTTATAATCACATAGCAGAGGATACAGTTGAATCTATTATCAATAATGATATAGAACAATTTGAAAAGACTTATAATAATCTTACTAGGATGATACTTTTATATCAGGAATATATAAGATCTGATTTTATCAAAAATAAAGATTTATATAGAATAGAACATGCGTTTTATGCGTTCACATCTCCTATTGTTGAATGGGCACAAATAGGTGGACTTGGAATATTGTGGGGAGAATTTTTTAAAGATAAACAGTGGAGTGGCATTGTAAAGGGGGCCTCAAAAATAATATTTAATATAGAAAAAAGCGAAGAAAAAGCGAAATCCTTAGCTTCCCAGATGATTGAATTTGCATCACAGAGAGAAAAATTTATATTTAGTATCGGAAATAGAGGAATTTTAAAAACAAGCTGGAATCTTAGTGTTCAAAATGCAATAATGGAAGCTAATGTCATAGAAACTGAATATGTAAAGTTTGGGTCTAGAATAAAAACTGATAGCAAATTAATAAAAGCATTCTGCCCTAATTTTTTGAGTATAGGTTTTTCAAGTGATCCTTCTGAAGTGTTTTGGGTTATTTGTGTAAATCCATTGCTTTCTGAAAAAGAAAAATTCCATTCTAAATATTCATGGGAGTCTTGCATTAATGAATAATATGAGAAGTATAAAAAGAAAAATTAAAAAGTTGTACGGAACTCCGATTAAAAATATTTATTCAAGTAGATTTTTAACTGATTTATTTACAGGTTACTCGTATTCATTAAGCAAAGATTCGAATAACAGAATAGATTTCTTTCAAATTATACCAAATGATAAAGAAATTTTGGAATTATTTATAAATCAAGATACTTATAATTTTTCATATAAATTAGGACAGATCATCGACAGAGTCCTTTATAGTATGGCTGTTCATGGTAAGTCATATATATTTATAAAACCAGAATATATAGAAAAAATTGATGAGGAAGGGAATGTTAATAAGGTAGTTAATGCTTTAAAAATGGATGAAGTAAAAGGGGTGCTCCAGAAAGAAAAATTTTATTATATGCCGTTTGATGATGGGATACATGATATAAGTATAAGCGAAGGTACTTTTATTACATTTGATTTAAAGGAAATGGGTTATAAAAGAAATTATTTTAAAAAGATAGCAAAAAAAATTGGCGAAAATGATCTAACATCTATATCTTGGGAATTAATTAAAAATGAACCAACATATGATTTTAAATTACATCTAGAGAAAAATATAAATACCAATCTTAAATTAGTAAAAGGTTTAGGTTGGAGTTTAATCACGGAAGGACTTTCTGACAGCTATATATTGTATAATCAAATACAGATGAAATTATTTAAAATAAAAATGCTTAATTATGTGCTTGAAAAAATTAATAAAGCATTGGTAGATAAATATATAGACAATAAGGATTTTAAAATAGAAGCATCAATAGATAATTTAAATTATGAGGATACTCGGGAAAAGTTTCAAACTGGAGAAATTACAAAATCAGAGCTTAGTAAAATTGTTTGGGGCTGAATCTATAATTAAAATTTAATATTAAACAAAAACCTGGCACAGCCCCATAATCCTTGAAGGATACTAGCTTAAATGCCAGGTTTTCTTATCAGTGCACATTCTATCTTAAACACTTGTATATTTTTTATAATTTTCAGTCTGTTCCATGACCTTTTCGAATACTTCTTCATTCCATTGAGGCGGATAGCCGTTTTTGCTTAGGAGAATTACTATGTCGTAGTTTAGTTGGGCTTTTATATCTGCTCTGTTGGACCAATCTGTGTACTGGGCTTTATCGTCTACTAATTCTCTTATTTTTTGGGCTAGGATGATGCATTTTTTATCTTCATATGGGAAATTATGCTTATCTCTTATATTTACTAAGATATCATAAAAGGCCTTTTCTTCATAAGATATGCCCATATCTTCAAAGGATTTTTTATCTTTTTCTAAATCCTTCATTATTTTTATTAGCTCTTCTGAAAGATCATTTACAAAATCTTCTGTAACTTCATTTACAAATGCTAGATTATCTCTATCGTTGTATTCTTCAACTACTCTTTTTAGCCTTTCAGAAAATTCTACAGCTTTGATTTTATTGGTTAGGCCATATTCTCTGATAGCTTTTTCCAATAATAATACAAGAGCATTATATTTAGTTATTGGGAGTTCAACTTTTTCAAGTTCTTCTAAAGCCTCATCTCCAAATAAATCCAAAGACTTATCGGAATCAATTATGTTTTCGACACCAGTGCACTGGATAGCATCTGCGACCATTTTTTCTACTATCATATTCATGGTTTCAGCATCTGGAGCATGACCCTTGGTTTGTTTAAAGATAATAGATCTCACTGCCAAATAAAATTGAGCAAGACTTGTTTCTTCATCAGTCAATAAACCTGATGGAAATACAATGTTATAGGCAGCCTTAAGCCTCTTTGAAAATCCCATGAAATTAGTTAGTTTATCCTTACTTTTTTGGATAAATTCAGCTGCTTCGTTAAGACACATCAGTCTGTCAAGTGGTTTGCCATAGAGGTAGGCATTCATGTTAAAACCAACAAATAAATTATTAATTAAATCCATATAATTTTTAAATATTCTCATACTTGCATAGACATCATTAATTGGATTGCCACCATTAGTACCATATCTTTTAAGTGCTTCTAACATATTTTTCTTAATGCCTATATAATCAACAACAAGACCTGCATCCTTGCCTTCAAAAACTCTATTAACTCTAGAAATAGTTTGGATTAGGGTATGCTTTTGTAAAGGCTTATCTACATACATAACAGCAAGTGAAGGTACATCAAATCCCGTAATCCACATATCTACCACTACAGCTATTTTAAAATTGGAATTATTATTTTTAAATTGCCTATCTAGCATCTTGCGGTATTCTTTTGTGCCACAAGCCTCGTACAAGTCTTCATCGTCGTTGGCGCCTCTAGTAGCAACTAAGTTTATTTTTGGAAGACTGACAAGCTTATCAAGCTCGCTTTTATCAAGGAGACTTTCATCATCAGCCTTTCTAGCTTCGGTCCATTCTGGTCTTAATTTTGTAATCTCTTTAAGTAGTCTAAAGGCAATTTCTCTTGAGGAACAAACAATCATAGCCTTTTGGACAATTTTTGGTTTTTCATTTACTAAATTTTCGTAATGTTCTACTATATCAGCGGCCATCATCTTAAGCCTGTCTGGATCACCAAGAATGACAGACATTTGGGACATAGCCTTCTTGCTTGCCTCAACTTGTTCTTCGTTAGACCCTTCTTCTAGACATTGGTCGTAATATTTTTCAATTTCCTTGGTTTTTTCATCAGAAAGAACAACCCTAGCAAGTCTTGGTTCATAGGATATCTGTTCGGTAATCCCATCATCTGTGGCTTCCTTCATGGTATAGGAGTCTATAACTGGCCCAAACACAGCAATTGTTTCGTCAATAGGCGTACCGGTAAAGCCTACATAAGTCGCATTAGGAAAGGAATCTCGTAAATATTTAGCAAATCCATATCTGGTAAAGACACCTTTTTCATTTTTTATAAGTTTCGAACCTACACCCGTTTGGGTCCTGTGGGCCTCATCAGAAATACAAATAATATTTTCTCTTTGGGACAAAAGTCCTATATCTTCACTAAATTTTTGGATAGTTGTTAGATATATGCCACCTGAAGGTCTGTTGTCTAAGGTGGTTTTGAGGTCTTTTCTAGATTCTATACTCCTAACATTATCGTCATGGAAGAAATTTTTGGCAGTTACAAAAAGTTCTGAAGATTGGGTATCCAAATCTTCCCTGTCAGTAATAATTAAAATGGTTGGGTTAGATAAAATATCTTGATTTCTATTCATAAGTAAGCGGCAAAGATATAACATAGCATAGGTCTTACCAGAACCTGTTGCCCCAAAATAAGTGCCGCCCTTGCCTGAACCATTTGGCTTCATCTCTTTTTTAATATTATCAAAAACCTCAGTAGCCGCAAAAAACTGTGGGTACCTACACACTATTACTTTTTCTTCTTTGCTATCATCAGGATAAAATATAAAATCTCTTAAGATTGCAAGAATTCTTTCCTTAGAAAAAGCACCCTTTATCATTGTATTAAGGGAAGAGATACCGTCCTTTGCTTCTTCGTGAGCATTGACTTTATTCCATGCATAGTAGAACGGATAAGGGGTAAAGATGCTGGCAAGCCTAGTATTAACCCCATCACAAATCATAGATAAAAAATTATATTTCAAAAGAGCTGGTATATCCCTTCTGTACCTCTTATGAATTTGATCCCAGGCATCATAGATTGTTGTATCTTCTTCAATAGCAGTCTTAAACTCAAAGATGGCTACTGGTATACCATTGATAAAGAGTAAAACATCAGGCCTTCTTTGCCTTTTATCTATAACTTCATACTGGTTTACCACCTTAAAAATATTATTATCTAGATTTTCAAAATCTATATAAGAAATGTGTAGGGCAAGCTCGGATTTATCCTCTCTTTGGAGGTCAAAACCATTATTGATAAGAGAAAAAGCTTCTTTATTTCCCTCATAAAGAGGAAAAGATGGAATAAATTTAAGCTTGTTAATAATCATTTGGATTTCAAGGCTGGTAATATTATCTTTGCTATACTTGCTTTCTAAAAATGATTTAAGATCATCTTCTAAAAGTATATCTGTATATTTTCTGTGAATTTCTTCTCCATTCACATAATCATAACCTTGGTCTATAAAAAGCTCAATTATAGCTTCTTCAAGCTGGGCTTCGGTAAACTTTTTATTCATAACCTTATCTTCCATCCCTTAAGCCTCCTTTCGCTTAGCCTCCTCAACAGCTCCCTTGATAAGGATAGGGCAGATATTCTTGAGTCTTTCTTTGAGTTTCTCGTTTATTTCCTTGCGCTCTGTGTAAACTTTGTAGATGTCGGCAATGGAATTTTGTACTTCAATTGGTGGCACAGGTATTAAATAGTTGCTCAAATTTTCATAACTTAAAAATTCATAAGCACTACCTTCTGATGCCCAATACACATATCTTCCAAATTCTGGTCGTATCAACCATAGCATAAGATAATTTGGAAGAATTTCATATTCTTTAGTGATTTTAAAAACATCATAAACGGACGAAACTACACAATCCTCATCTTCTCTAAGTGCAATTGCTACATTTTCATTATTAAGCTGAGTACAATAGGCAAATTGTCCTGTTCTTACTATTTTACGTCCCTTCAGATTTGAATTTGGTCTCTGTGGATTTATAAATCTTTTTTCGATATTGATTCCTTGTTCTAATTTAATTGCACCATCAGAGTTTTTTTCATTTATAGGTTCAATATAGTTACCAATCGGAAATAGTTCTGAATTTTTTCTAATGTGTTCAATGTGAGCAAAACAAATAAGCTTCAAGTCCTCCAAGCCCTTTTCGTAGGCTGCTTGGTTTGCTAACATGGCCTTGTAGATGGCGACGTATTTCTTTTGGATATCAAGGGGAGGGAGGTCGATTTTTATATCACAAAAATCCTCCCATGATAAAGTTTCCCTGGCTGACCCCCAAGAGTTAATTCTCGATAATCTATCAAATTCAGTTCTATTTAAAGTCATAAATAAATAGTCTTCTATTATTTTATTATCAGATTTAACTTTAAAAGTGATATAAGATGAAGATACAAGGTATGTTTCATTTGTGTTATTAAAAGCGACTGATAATTTATCCCCATTTCTTGAGGTTACTGTCATATATACAAATTCACTTGGTTTAACTAATTTGTAATTATCAAGTGAAACACCATTCATTTTTGCTTTTGTTTCAATAAATTCCTTTTTGTTAGAAATACCGCGTACTTCACTAACTGTGTATTTATTATTAACATCTTTATTTCTAGTATTTACTTGTTCAATCAAGTCGCCAAGTCTATACCTAGTCAAGGTCATAACCTATCCCCCTGAAGGCTTCTTCTAGCATCTTTTGAGACTCTTTTTCTTTTTTGAGGACGTCTCGCATCTCTTCTTGGATTCTAGTCATTTCTTTCTCGTAGTCTATATCTAGGTCGTGGTCGATGAAATCTATATACTTACTTGGAGCAAGGGAGTAGTCTTCTTTCCTTATGTCATCAAGGGTGGCTGATTTACATAGTTCTGCTATGTCTGTGTAGTATGCATCCTCACTTTGCCAAGCTTGGTAGATTTCTCTGACTTTTTTTATGTCTTGGTCTGTGAAGGCAACCTTTCTCTTTTTCTTACCCTTATCTATTTGGATGGTTTCTATATTTTTATCCCAGGTCCTTAGGTCCATGAACAAGACCTCGTTTTGTCTGTTTCTTAAGGTCCTATTGTTGCCTAGCTTAGATTTTTTGTTTTTATTTATTATCCAAAGGGTGACAGAGATGTCTGTTGTATAAAACATATCCCTTGGTAGGACAATGATAGCCTCTACTAGGTCTTTTTCGAGGATTTCTTTGCGGATTTTCCCTTCATCGCCACTTGCGTTTAGGGCACCGTTGGCAAGTAAGAACCCAGCTATACCGTCAATTTCGTCTAATTTTGATATCATGTGTAGAATCCAGGCGTAGTTGGCATTGGATACTGGTGGCATAGGATACCCATCAAATCTAGGGTCATCTAAGAGCTCGTCTTCATCTCGCCAATTTTTGAGGTTGAAGGGTGGGTTAGCCATGATATAGTCTACCTTCCTATTTTTGAAAAGGTCATTTTGGAAGGTAGAGGCGTTTCTATCTCCTAGGTCATGGGCTATACCTCTGATAGATAGGTTCATCTTGCAAAGTTTCCATGTATCAGGTACTGACTCCTGGCCTATGATGGATACTTTTTGTCTATTTCCTTGGTGCCTATCAATAAATTTCATACTTTGGACAAACATTCCCCCTGAACCCTCTCATGTCAAGCTTATGACAAAAAAGAGGTTATTGTTATGTAATTTAAAAGAGAGTGATTGCTCACTCCCTTTGCTACTTCCATATTATGTTCAACACTTCGTTTCCTTCACAGAATACTGAATCTATATATTTTTCCATCAATTCTCTGGTAAGTTTAGTGTTGTCTATTACTTCTTTTTCTTCTTTTGCTTTTTGTATTTTTTCTTTTATTGCTTGTATTTCTTCATCTATCGAATTTTTAGAGTCAATGAATTTTTGTCTATTCATCTTGCCTAATTTATACTTCTCAAAATTTTGCATTTTCTTAGCTTCAAGATCTTCGATAGATTTTTCCATAGGTTTAACTTTTACTTTTTCATCCTTGGTTGGATCTTCTAAACCATATTTTTCTTTTATTGCTTCAAATACTTGCTCTTCAAGGCTTCCTGCTCTTGAGTTTTTGTGTTTTACATTATTACACTTACATATCCTACAAGTAAAATATGTGTGTACCCTAAGACTTCCATCAGATCTTTTGTGTTTCGATTGAATACAACCTAGAATGTGATTACAAGTTGGACATTTTGCAAAACCTTGTAGCGGAGATTTCT